>NZ_OY829948.1:0-300000 GCF_963556105.2 uncultured Tolumonas sp. | reverse complement strand
GCACCACTGCGTTGTGCACCGCATCATGTGCATCTTTACCCCAGCTAAATGGACCATGATTGGCGACCAAAATGCCGGGCATAGTCAGTGGTGGCGTATCGCGCAGTGTTTCTACGATCAGGTGTCCGGTCAGACCTTCGTAGTCTTCGTGTACTTCTGATGCAGATAACAAGCGGGTGCAAGGCACATCGCCGTGGAAATAATCGGCCTGCGTGGTGCCCTGGATCGGGATCGCGCGGCGTGACTGCGCCCAAGCGGTGGCATGGGTGGAATGGGTGTGCACCACACCACCGAGTTCAGGGTAGCGGCGATACATCACCAGATGGGTTGGCGTGTCAGAAGAGGGGCGCAGATCGCCCTCAACGCGATTACCATCGAGATCTAACACCACTAAATCAGACAATTTCATATGGTCGTAGCTGACACCACTGGGTTTGATGACGACTAACCCACGTTCGCGATCGATGCCGCTAACGTTGCCCCAGGTGAAGGTCACAAGGTCGTAACGCGGCAGGTCGAGATTGGCCTCCAGCACTTGCTGTTTGAGTTGTTGCAGACTCATGCTGATTTCCCCTCGTTATAAAGAGGCTCGGCTGCTTCGCCCCATTTCAGGTAACGTTGATAAAGGGTTTCGTATTCAGCGACTTTGTCAGCTTGTGGTTGGTGTGTGCGCTCCACCGGGCTGGCCATGTTGTCTTGTGCAGCACTGATCGATGGGTAAATATCCGCAGCAACCGCAGCAAAAATTGCGGCGCCTAACGCGCAGCATTGGTCAGAGGCCACCACTTGGATCGGACGGTTCATCACATCCGCACAAACCTGCATCACGGTCGGTGATTTACGCGCAATGCCGCCTAACGCCATGACTTGTTCCACTGGCACATCCTGGCTGGTCATGCATTCCATGATACTGCGAGCACCAAAGGCGGTAGAGGCAATCAGTGCGCCGAATAAATCAGGTGCATCGCTACCGAGATTAAGGCCGGTGATGGTGCCTTTCAGACGTTGATTGGCATTCGGTGTGCGGCGACCATTGAACCAGTCGAGCACTACTGGCAGATGAGCGAGATCGACCTGTTTGTCCCACGATTGGGTCAGTGAGGCCAGCATCTGCTGTTTGTAATTTTCCAGTGCGGTTTTCAGCTCAGGATAGGTTTTGGTGAGCTGATCCAGTGGCCAGCTTAACAGGCGCTGATACCACGCATAGATGTCACCGAACGCGGATTGTCCGGCTTCCAGACCGATCATGCCGGGCACGACACTGCCATCAACCTGACCACAAATACCGGCAATTGCGCGGCGACCAATAGTGGCGTGATCCGCAATCAAAATGTCACAAGTGGATGTACCGATCACTTTCACCAGCGTATTCAGGCTGGCACCGGCACCCACGGCACCCATATGGCAGTCAAACGCACCACCGGCAATCATCACATCATCCGGCAGATGCAGGCGTTCCGCCCATTCGGAGGTGATTTTTCCTACCGGAATATCGGCAGTATAGGTTTCAGTAAACAGCGGGTAGTCGAGATCTTTGGTCAGTAACGGGTCGAGGGCATTCAGGAAATCTGCCGCCGGCAAGCCACCCCATTCCGGGTTCCACAATGATTTATGCCCGGCAGAGCAACGACCACGTTTGATATTTTTCGGCGCTTGTGTGCCGCTTAATAGCGCTGGCACCCAGTCACACAATTCGATCCAGTTACAGGCGGCTTCACGTACGGCGGCATCGGCGCGGGAAACGTGCAGAATTTTGGCCCAGAACCATTCAGAAGAGTAAATGCCACCAATGTAGCGGCTGTAATCAGTGAACTTACCGCTATGGCATAACGCGGTAATGGTTTCCGCTTCGGCAATCGCAGTGTGGTCTTTCCACAGCACAAACATGGCGTTTGGATTTTTCGCAAACTCGTCACGCAGTGCCAGCACATTCCCATCAGCATCAATAGGGGCTGGCGTTGAGCCAGTGGTATCAACACCAATGCCGCGAATAGCAGAGCGTTGCGCGGGTTCTAATAACGACACCACTTGTTGTACGGCTTTTTCCATCGATTCGATGTAGTCGAGTGGGTGGTGGCGGAATTGATTATTGATCGCGTCGCAAAACTTGCCTTCGCTCCAGCGTGGGTAATAGACCACGTGGGTGGCCAGCTCGGCGCCGTCCCGGCATCGCACGGCTAATGCCCGCACGGAGTCGCTGCCGAAGTCGAGACCGATGACGATGTGCTCAGACATGGTGTTCTCCTGAAAAATAAAAGTAATGGAATGACTGTGATGGAAACCATAGGAGATGTTGGCAATACGCCGTTAGTAATTAGCTGCTAAGAATATGGACATATTTGCTGTCTGATGGGTTTATGGAAGACAGTTCAAATTTCGATATATGACTAAATTGCTAAAGATATAGACGAAATAGCTACAATTTTTCTGCGTGATCTAGGTCTCTAAATTTCCCTGAGAAAACGATTACAACTAATAGCGTTCAATCAACGAAGTCGATAAACAACTGTTTTAGCTTGCTGTTTTTCAGGTTGATGCCAACACACACAATTGAAGCATCAAATAATTGAATTTAACGACACAACAGCTGGAGACAACACCATGAATAAAATGGTTAAAAATCTAATCACTGCAGGTTTAGCATTTGGTATAGCTAATTCTGCTTTTGCTGCAGAGAAGCTGAAGTTGGGATATCTGGTTAAGCAACCAGAAGAACCATGGTTCCAGACTGAATGGGCCTTTGCAGACAAAGCCGGTCACGATCTGAATTTCGATGTCATCAAGATTGCTGTTCCGGATGGTGAGAAGACGCTGAATGCAATTGACAGCTTGGCCGCTAACGGTGCGAAAGGCTTTGTCATCTGCACACCAGATCCAAAATTAGGCCCAGCCATCATGGCAAAAGCAAAAAGTATGGATCTGAAAGTCATCACTGTTGATGACCAGTTTGTGAATGCCAAAGGCAATCCAATGACGGATGTTCCGTTAGTGATGATGGCGGCAACCAAAATTGGTGAGCGCCAAGGTCAGGAACTTTACAAAGAAATGACTGCCCGTAAATGGAATGTCAAAGAAACCGGCGTTTTAGCTATTACCGCCAATGAATTAGACACTGCTCGTCGTCGTGTGGAAGGTTCTATCACTGCGCTGAAAGCGGCCAATTTCCCAGCGGCACAGATTTACAGCGTACCAACTAAAGCGAATGACATTCCTGGTGCATTGGATGCAGCCAACTCCATGCTGGTACAACATCCAGATGTGAAAAACTGGTTGATCGTGGGTATGAACGACAACACCGTTTTAGGTGGTGTGCGTGCAACTGAAGGTCAGGGCTTCAAAGCTGAAAACGTCATTGGTATCGGTATCAATGGTGTGGATGCGGTGAACGAACTGTCGAAATCAAAAGCGACTGGCTTCTTTGGTTCTCTGCTGCCAAGCCCGGATATCCACGGTTACAAGAGCATTCAGATGCTGAACGATTGGGTTGTGAAAGGTGTTGAGCCTGCCAAATTCACTGAAGTGACTGACGTAGTGCTGATCACTCGTGACAACTTCAAAGTTGAGTTGAAGAAAAAAGGTCTGTAATCGGAATCAATATGCTCCGGCATGGGGGAAAGCCCATGCCGGGCGCGGAGTGAAAAAATGAATCAGTCAGTCCCTTATCTGGAATTTTGTGGTATCAGCAAAGAATTCCCCGGCGTGAAAGCATTGCAGAATGTCTCCTTCTCTTGCCGCGAAGGAACCGTGCATGCACTGATGGGTGAAAACGGTGCCGGTAAATCTACGTTGCTGAAAATTCTTAGTGGTTTTCAGGCCCCGTCAAATGGTGTGATCAAATTAGGTGGCACAGAAGTCGCGTTCCAGAACACAGTGGATGCACTGGAAAGTGGTATTGCCATCATTTATCAAGAACTGCATTTGGTGCCGGAAATGACCATTGCAGAGAACATTTATCTGGGGCAGTTGCCGACTAAGCATGGTTTCATTGATAAAGAAAAACTTTATCAGGATGCAGCGCGTCAGCTCGCTCGTTTGGGTATGGATGTTTCACCAGAAACACCACTGAAATATCTCTCTCTGGGACAATGGCAAATGGTTGAAATCGCCAAAGCGCTGACACGCGACGCGCGGGTGATTGCCTTCGATGAACCAACCAGCAGCCTTTCGTCTCGTGAAATTGAACAGTTATTCCGCGTCATCCGCCAACTGCGGGATGAAGGGAAAGTCATTCTGTACGTCTCGCATCGTATGGATGAAATCTTCGAGCTTTGTGATGCCATCACCGTCTTCAAGGATGGCCAATTTGTCCGCACATTCGAGTCAATGCAGGAAGTCGATCGTGATCTGTTGGTGAAAACCATGGTGGGTCGTGAGCTGACCGATATCTATGGTTATGAACCACGCCCGCTGGGTGCGATGGGTCTGGAAGTGAAAAACCTGATGGGGCCGGGGCTAAAAGAGCCGGTGTCATTCCATGTTAAGCGCGGTGAGATCTTAGGCATATTCGGGCTGGTTGGTGCGGGTCGCAGCGAGATGATGAAACTCATCTTTGGTGCGGAAAAAATGGCATCCGGTGATATTTGTGTATTTGGCAAACCAGTACCGATCCGTAACCCAATTGATGCAATTCATAGCGGTATCATGCTTTGCACTGAAGACCGTAAAGCACTGGGGATCATCCCGATCCACTCGGTGCAGGAAAATATCAACATCAGCGCACGTCGGCATAAAGCGCGTGCCGGTTTTATCATCAACCAGCAATGGGAAGATGAAAATGCCAAATTGCGTATCCGTGATATGCGGGTGAAAACACCTTCGCCTAACCAGGCCATCATGCATCTGTCGGGTGGGAATCAGCAAAAAGCAATTTTGGGCCGTTGGTTGTCAGAAGACATGAAAGTCATTCTGCTTGACGAACCGACCCGCGGTATCGACGTCGGTGCCAAAAATGAAATCTATAACGTGATCTACGATCTGGCTAAATCGGGTATCGCCGTGGTGGTGGTGTCCAGTGAGTTGCCAGAGGTGCTTGGCGTTTCCGACCGCATCATGGTGATGCGTGAAGGACGGGTATCCGGCGAGTTGCTGCATACCGAAGCCAATGAAATTAAAGCCCTGCATCTGGCGATGCCAGCTCGTTAATAACCGGTTTCAGATTTGAGATAATTGAGGAGTTTTACCATGGCAATAACCACTGCTGCACAAACAACAGCAAAAAAAGAGACAAGTCGCTCAGGGCTGCAAATCGCCCGCATCTGGGATCAATACGGCATGCTGGTGATTTTCGCCATCCTGTTCCTGTTGGCCAGTATGTTGATCCCAAACTTTGCCAGCATGATCAATATGAAAGGGTTGGGGCTGGCGGTGTCCATGTCCGGCATGGTCGCCTGCGGCATGCTGTTCTGTCTGGCCGCCGGCGAGTTTGATATGTCAGTCGGTTCTATCGTCGCCTGTTCCGGGGTTACCTGTGCGGTTGCGATCAATGCCACCGAAAGCATCACCATGGGTGTGCTGGCTGGTTTGGGTGTTGGCGTGTTATTCGGTCTGGTCAACGGCATCGTGGTCGCAAAATTCAAGATCAACGCGCTGATCACCACACTGGCGACCATGCAGATGGCGCGTGGTATGGGTTACATCATCTCTGATGGTAAAGCCGTAGGTATCGTCGAAGAACGTTTCTTTGATATCGGTAACTCAGCCATGTTGGGTATTCCAACGCCGGTATGGATCACTTTGGTCTGCTTTATCCTGTTCGGTTTGTTGCTGAACAAAACCACCTTTGGTCGTAACACGCTGTCGATGGGCGGTAATGAAGAAGCCTCTCGCTTGGCGGGTGTGAATGTCGTGCGCACTAAAATCATCATTTTCACTATGACTGGTTTTATCTCTGCACTGGCTGGCATCATTCTGGCGTCTCGTATGACCTCTGGTCAGCCAATGACCTCTATCGGTTTTGAGCTGATTGTTATCTCCTCCTGCGTATTGGGCGGCGTGTCCATGAAAGGTGGTATCGGTAAGATCTCTTATGTCATTGCCGGTGTGCTGATCTTAGGTTTGATGGAAAACGCCATGAACCTGCTGAATATCTCTCCGTTCGCACAATATGTGGTTCGTGGCCTGATCCTGCTGGCAGCCGTGTTGTTCGACCGTTACAAACAAGTTCGCAAAGCAAAAGTCTAGTGTTCACCCCAGAACACAGTTTTCCAGCCAGCGGCAACGCTGGCTTTTTTTCCAACCAGCGATTGGTGTTTATAAAGATAAGAAACGAGGTTTTTGTATGAAAATATCAGCCAAATTGATCCTGCTTATCAGCCTCGCATTCTTGGGTTGTTTGGCTGTCGGTGGTGTTGCGCTGGGGCGCTTATCAGTGCTGAATACAGAAATTCGTTCACTGAGCGACAAAACCATTCCCGGCATTGAACAGCTGAAAAACATCAATACTGCATTTTTAGATCTCCGTCTGCTGGTTAACCGACATGCACTGTCATTCGATGGTGATGAGAAAAAAGTGCTGGATGAACGCATTCAAGCCAAACAACAGCAACTCAAGCAGAGTTTACAAAGCTACAAAGCCTTACTGACATCGGAAGAAAATAAGGCATATGCGCAGGCGGAAAAATTATTACTCAGTTATCTGACCGCGGCCGATGAAGTGTTAACACTGTCGCGTAAATATCAAAACAGTAAAGCCCAAGAATTGATGGTTGCCCTGACTGAACAGGGTGACAAGATCACCACTTTGTTGGATCAAGCCACCGCGCAAAATCATCAGCAAGTGCAAACCAGTAGTCAGCGGGCGAGGGCGGCTTATGACAATGCGTTAAGTCAGCTGATCCTGAGCGTTGTAGTCGTACTAGTTGGTTTAATGGTGGTGGGTGGCTGGTTGTTTTGGCAGATCCGGCATGGTATCCGCAGTGCGGTTTCTACCATCAGCCGGATTGAACAAAGTCGCGATTTTACCTTACGCGCTGAAATCAAAAGTAACGATGAAATATCCCATCTGTTGATGGCGTTTAACGCCTTAATTGCGCGCTTGCAGGAAAACTTTGGCCAGTTTCAGCATGGTATTCAACAGGTCACCTCTATTTCCGATCGATTGTTAGATGCTGCGAGCGGTGTTTCCAGCACAGCAGGAATACAACAAACCTCTTCCAGCCAGATGGCAGCGGCTGTCGAGCAAATGACGGTCAGCATTAATCATGTCGCCGATCAGGCGCAGGGCGCCAGCGATCGCTCACATGAAGCGGGCGATCAAGCGACACAAGGGCTGGCGGTGATTGCCAATACTGTCGCTGATATTCATGCCATTTCCGCTGCGGTCAGCGAAGCGGCGAAAGAATTACACAATCTGGAAAACCAAAACCGGACCATCGCCTCTGTTATTAACGTCATCAGTGATGTGGCTGCACAGACCAATTTGTTAGCACTCAATGCGGCCATTGAAGCGGCGCGCGCTGGCGAAATGGGGCGTGGTTTTGCTGTCGTCGCCGATGAGGTGCGCAATCTGGCGGCACGCACGGCATCGGCCACACAGGAGATCAGCGGCATTATTAATAATGTACAAAACCTGTCGGCCAGCGCGGTTCACCTGATGCAAGAAGCCGTAAACAAAGTGGAAGCCGGTGTCAGTAGTGCCGGTGAGGCGAGCCAGAAGATGAATGATATCTGTAGTGTGGCGGGTGATAGCGAAGCATTAGTACAGGATATTTCTCATGCCATTCGTGAACAGGGGCAAGCAACGGATGTTATCGCGCAACAGGTCGAAACAGTGGCGCAACAGGCAAATGAGAATAGCAGTTCGGCGGCATCCTGCCAGAAACTGGCCAATGAACTGACCGGTATCGCGCACAGCATGGATGATGTTTTACGGTCATATCACTTATGAAATGGCCTGGCTGGCAAAATGATAACGTTTACAAAGGCGTAATTGATAAGTGTGATGGAACTCAATTACCTGATGGATTTTTCCCCTATCTACGCAGCAAATTAGTGGTGGCTGAATACAATGCATAAAGCTGATTTTTTTACCGAGAAGCTCTTCTCTGCGATGTCCACCATGCAAAAAGACAAACCTAAACAACTGAATCCGTTGCTGCCGGGTTATGCGTTTGACGTATTTCTGGTGTCGGGCATGACGCCGATTGAAAAAGGCAGCGTGCTCGATTTCATCATTGATCGTCCGAATGGCATGAAAGGTTACATCATGAACCTGACGGTCAAAGGGCGGGGTAAAATCTTTTCCGGCGAGCATGAATTTATCGTTGAACCGGGCGATCTGCTGTTGTTTCCACCCGAAGCGGTGCATTACTACGGTCGCGCCGATGACAGCAACGAATGGTATCACCGCTGGGTTTATTTCCGCCCGCGCGCTTATTGGGCCGATTGGTTGCGTTGGCCGCATGAGGTCGAACGCGTTGGGCACATCAAACTGGCCGATCAACAATTAGCCAATGAGTTTGATAGCCTGTTTTTGAACATCGAAGAGACGCACAAAGAGATCCGCCCGATGTCGGAACAGCTGGCGATGAACCTGCTGGAGCGGTTGTTGATCCGTTGCTACGAAGTGACCTCATTAGCCGATCATGCACCGATGGATCACCGTATTCTCGAAGCGTGTCAGATCTTAAGTGCGTCGCTGTCTGCGGAATTCTCGATTGAGGAGTTAGCTGAGAGGGTGTTTTTATCACCATCGAGGCTGGCGCATTTGTTCCGCGAACAGGTCGGCGTGAGCATCGTGCGCTGGCGCGAAGATCAGCGGATCATCCGTGCCAAACTGCTGCTGCAAACCACGCCATTGCCGGTTGCCGTCATTGGTCAGCAAACCGGTTATGACGATCAGCTCTACTTTTCCCGCGTCTTTAAAAAGCGCGTCGGGGTCAGCCCGAGTGAATATCGTAAGAGCAGCAGCCCGTTGTGAGATGATCAGCCATCAATTGGGTATAGCGGGGTAGGCAGCAGTAGCTGGTAAAAGGCCAGATCCAGCCAGTCGCCAAACTTAAAGCCAGCATGCCGAATCGTACCGGCATGTGTAAATCCCAGTTTCTCGTGCAGCGCGATACTGCCCTGATTGCTGGCATCAATGCTGCCAATCAGCGTGTGGTAGTTTTGCGCTTGTGCCAGTTCAATCAGATGTTGCATCAGTGTTTGCGCAATACCTTGACCGCGAAAGGGGGCCGCTACATACACCGAATGTTCCAGCGTATATTTGTTGGCTGGGTATGCGCGGAAGCTGCCGTAACTGGCAAAACCCATCAGTTCACCCGATTCATTTTCGATCCCAATCACCGGATATTGGCCAAGTTCCTTGTTTTTAAACCATGCCACCATATTGTCCATAGTGCGAGCCTGATAATCATACAGCGCGGTGGAATGCAAAATGGCATCGTTAAAGATGGCGAGGATAGCAGCCGCATGCTGCTCATAACTACATTGAATAATTTGCATGATGAAGTGGGTTATGCCGAGATCACGATGAGTGATAGCATAAGTGCATTCTTATCGGGCGTCAGTAAAAACGTAATGTCTTATTCAAAATGGAATTTATTTCGTAAGGGTTGGATTGATACCTTGCCACTGGTGGTTGCTGCAGCGCCGTTTGGTGTGCTGTATGGTGCATTGGCAATTGATAATGGTTTGAGCCTGTGGTCGGTGCTAGGCATGTCGTTGCTGGTGTATGCCGGTGCGTCACAGTTCATTGCGGTAACCTTGCTGGCTTCGGCCACCGCATTGCCGATCATCTGTCTGACGGTGTTTATCGTCAATCTACGGCACATGTTATATGCCGCTACGTTAATGCCGCATGTGCGTGATATTTCACTGCCGCGGCGCACCCTGATGGCCTTCTGGCTAACCGATGAAACCTTTGCCGTCGTTAGTCAACGTTTACAAAGCGAAGTGCAACGTGGCGAACTGGTTTGGTATTACCTCGGTTCCGCTTTGTTTATGTATTCCAACTGGGCGCTGTGTACGCTGGTCGGCGTGACGATTGGTAAACAACTGCCCAATATGACCTCATGGGGGTTAGATGTTGCCATGGTGGTGGCGTTTATCAGCATTGTCGTGCCCGCACTGAAAAAGTTTCCGCAATGGGCTTGTGCGGCTGTTGCCGTGGTGTGCAGTATTTTCATGCGTGATTGGCCGAACCAAAGCGGTTTGATGATTGCGTCTTTATTGGCGGTGGTTACAGGGATGATACTGGAAAAAGGAATGAAGAAATGAACCATTGGACGCTGATTATCGGCATGATGCTGGTGACCTTTCTGCCCCGCTATTTACCCTTGTTATTGGCCGACAAAATGGTGTTTCCAGAATGGCTGGAGCGGGCGTTTAACTATGTACCAACTGCAGTATTAAGCGCCATTATCGCGCAAACCACCTTGATTCATGACGGTGCGGTGCAACTGAACGTGCAAAATCCGTATCTGATTGCCGCCTTAGTGGCGTTTGTGGTCGCACTAAAATGCCGTCAGCAGTTAGTCGTGATCTGTTGCGGCCTGTTGGCATTTGGCTTGATGCGCTTGTGGCTGTAAAAAGATCTGACAAAAAGAAGAAAGGCGTCATAACGACGCCTTTTTAGTCTAAGCAGGAAAACGTATTTTCCCAGCCAGCTTATTTTCCCAGTAAACGTTGATGCAGTTTCTGCACAACCAATGACGCATCAGATTCGGGTACCAGGAAGCAGAGGTTGTGGGTGCTGGCACCGTAGCAGATCATGCGCACGTTATGTTCGCTGACCGCGTCGAATACTTGCGTACCCACGCCATTCACTTCACTCATGCGGTTACCAATCAGTGCAACCAGTGCCAGATCGGTTTCCACTTTCACTTTACAGAACGCATTCAGTTCATCCAATACGCCGTCATTTAATACAGAACGGCCAGTGGATGAACTGCCGGTTTGATCCAACGTGATAGCAACACTCACTTCAGAAGTGGTGATCAGATCAACCGAGATGCCGTGTTTGGCCAGAATGGTGAACACTTGCGCCAGGAAGCCGCAGGCATGCAGCATGTTCGGGCTGTGCAGTGTTAACAAGATCTGGTTACGGCGCAGCGCAACGGCACGGAACAGCGGGTTAGATTCCGTAGTATCACGGACCCAGGTGCCGCCCGCAGCAGGATCTTTACTCGAGCCAACAAAGACCGGAATACCTTTACGTACCGCAGGCTGTAAGGTGGCCGGATGCAGCACTTTGGCACCGAAAGTTGCCATTTCTGCCGCTTCAGAGAACGAAATCTCAGGGATCGGGTGTGCTTCTTTCACCAAACGAGGATCGGTGGTGTAGATACCTGGTACGTCAGTCCAGATTTCCAGTTCATCAACACTCAGTGCTTCTGCCAGCAATGCGGCGCTGAAATCGCTACCGCCACGGCCCAGCGTGGTAGTTTGACCATCGGCGTTGGCGCCGATGAAACCTTGAGTGATCACGATATGATCTTTCAGCAGACCAGCCATTTCTTGCTGTGCCAGATTGCGGATCGCTTCAATCGCCGGTGTTGCGCGGCCAAAGCGGCTGTCAGTACGCAGCACTTTACGCACATCAAACCACACTGCTTTGTGGCCAAGATGGTTCATCATATCGGTGAACAGGCGGGTCGACATCAGCTCGCCTTGTGCAACCAGACGATCTTCCAGCGCAGCATCGCTGTTCTGGGTCGCTTGGCGGGCCATATCGGCGATCTCTTTTAAGATGCCATCGATGGTTTGACGCAGCGGGGCTGGGTTACCCAATTCATTCAGAATGTTGTCCTGAATAGATTTGAGTTTTTTCAGATGAAGTTCCTGCTCGGCAGCAGATAAGGTTCCGCGTGCCAGATCAACCAGCAGGTTGGTTACACCAGAACTGGCGCTCAACACTACCACACGGGTGTTGGCGGTTTGGGTAACGATGGCTGCGCAACGGCGCATGGCTTCGGCATCGGCGACACTTGTGCCACCAAATTTAGCAACAGTAACCTTGCTCACGGGCTCTCCTTGAATAAGCAGGTATAACAAACTGATACAACGAAGGTGCAACTTGTGCGGCAGGAAGGGAATTCTTTCCAGCCAGAAGCGCTCCACCCTCAGGTGACAGCCCGGAGGATTCAGCCTCCGCAGCCGACAACCACCATCGCCAAAGATGATGCTTATCTCGGCGTTACTCCCCCTGACTGACCTTCAACGGTTTTTGGCACCTGTTGTCAGCGACCTGGGTAACGCTCCTCTTCTGGCCCCATTTAACGTAGCAGCGGATAGCAAAGCTATGCAGATCTGCGCTGTGTTGGATGGGGTGCAAATTTATCTATTTGCACGCTTATTGTAACAGGCGATCACCAAAAAGGGGAATAGTTACCGCACGATCCGAGGTAAACAAAACTAAATGTTGAATGATTTCAGTGCTTTTTGCGGGGATGAAATGTGATGAAGGTTTAATTTTATGTTAATCGCTGGTAACGAATGCAACAAAATGTGACGACTGACACGAACCACTATGGGGCAAGTTGGTAGATTGCGCGCCGTGGAAACCAGAAATCTCCATTGCCAAACCGGGGCCGACCATTTTGCGGCCCCGTCTTTTTTTGCTTCTTTTATTATCTTACAGATCTTTCATCAGAATTTTAGAACGACGCTGGTAGTTATACAGGCGCTGTTTTTCCATCGGTAATGCGCTCACTTCAACCGGTTCAAAACCACGTTCACGGAACCAGTGGATAGAACGCGTCGTCAGCACAAACAGTTTTTTGATATTTTTCGCGCGGGCTAAATCTTCAATCTGCGACACCATGCGATCACCGCGGTTGGAACTGCGATAGTCGGGATGTACAGCCACACAGGCCATTTCTGCCATGGCTTCTTCATACGGGTATAACGCTGCGCAAGAGATGATCATGCCATCGCGTTCAATGATGAAGAAGTTGTCGATCTGCATTTCCAGCTGTTCGCGAGAACGTTTAACCAGAATGCCTTCCGCTTCCAATGGGCGGATCAGATCTAAAATGCCACCGATGTCATCAATGGTGGCTGGGCGGGCTTGCTCGGCACTGTGGCGCACGATTTGTGTCCCGATACCATCACGGGTAAACAACTCTTGTACCAGTGCACCATCTTCCCGGTAACTGACCAGATGGCTGCGCGGCACACCGCCACGACAAGCAGCAATCGCAGAACGGAAATAACGCGCCGTACCAGAGCTGTCATCGCCAAGCTCTTCCAGACGAGTTAAATACTCTTCTGCCTGTTCTGGGAACAGTTCTGGAACGACTTCGCCTTTTTCGTTGATAACACCCTGATGGGAACAGAAAGAGATCAGTTTGTTGGCATTCAGGGCAATCGCGACTTTCGCGGCCACTTCTTCTGAACTGACACTGAAGCTTTCACCGGTGACCGAAAAACCCAGTGGGGAGATCAGCACAATATTTTGCTGATCGAGCTGGCGTTTAATGCCATCCGCATCGACTCGACGCACACGACCACCATGGAAATAGTCAACGCCTTCATCGACACCCAGCGGTTGCGAGGTCACGAAATTACCACTGACCACGTTCAGATGGGCACCGGCCATCGGCGTATTGATCAGACCCATCGACATTTTTGCCATGATATCCATCTGCATGCCGCCGCAGACTTGTTTGATTACGCTGAATGTTTCATCATCAGTAACGCGAACATGCTTATGAAAGCGCAGAGGAATATTATCCTGAATCAGGGCTGCATCAATTTGCGGACGCGCACCAAAAACCAATACCAGCCTGATCCCCAGACTTTGCAGCAGCGCGATATCTGCGATCAGCGAGGAAAAGTTTTCATCAGCAACCGTTTCACCACTCAACATGATCACGAAGGTAGAACCACGGTGGTGGTTTACATACGGGGTTGAATGACGGAACGCATGCACCAGCATTGCATCTCTTTCACGTACCATAGTCGGTAATGTCCTAACTACAAAAGTAGCGCTATGATGGTGAAAAACCCCACTCGCATCAAGTATAAATAAGCAGAAATTGTGATTTTTTATGTATTTTGGTGCAGCGTAAAATAAAGCGGGAAATAAAAAGCGGGAAATGAATAAAGAGGAGAGTGGAATGGTCAGGGCAATTTGTTTTGATTTTGATGGCACGCTCGTAGACTCAGAGCATTTACATTATGCCGCATGGCAAGCGGAATTGCAGCCTTTTGGTTGTTCACTGGAAAAGAGCCGATACATGGCGCAATTTTCTGGTGTCTCAACTTATGCGACAGCCAAGACATTAATTCAGGATTACCAATTACCCATTGCAACAGAGCAACTGATGGCGCAGAAAACCGCGCGTTTTCTCTCTTTATTAGAAACTGAATTACCGACGCCTATGCCTGGTGCTTATGAGTTGCTGCGTGATATGCAACAAAGCGATCTGGCGGTTGCCTTAGTTACCGGCTCCTATCGGAAGGAAATTGAACCGGTGCTGGATAATCTGGGCTGGCGCGATTTCTTTCCGTTGATCATTACCCGTGATGATGTACAAAATGCCAAACCCCATCCGGAACCTTATTTGGCTGCACTGGAGCGATTGAATCTTTCGGCAGACGAATGTCTGGCACTGGAAGATTCGGCGACCGGTATTCGAAGTGCGCACGATGCCGGGTTAACCGTGTTAGCCATCACGACGCCTCATGCAACACTGGCGCACGATGTGGGTTACAGCGCCTTGTTTTATTCACTGCCAGAGGTGGGGGAGCATGTCAGACAATTGCTTTTGTCGCCAAGCCGTCACTAATGATGCGTTTGCGTTATCCGATTTATTAACGCAACTGGGTTATCCCGATACTGCAGATTTTATGGTCAGCAAACTCAATGCCATCGCTAACGACGCGGCGGCGGTTTGTTGGGTCGCCGAAATAAATCAACAAGTGGTTGGTTTTTTATCTCTGCATATTATTCCACAGCTTGCGTTAGCCGGTGATTTTGCCCGTATCAGCTATTTTTGTATTGATGAAACCGCGCGCAGCCATGGTGTTGGTAAAGCACTGTTACAGCAGGCGGAAGCGTATGCCCGTGAGCAGCGCTGTGATCGGATGGAAGTGCATTGCCATCAGCGCCGAGTCGATGCCCATCGTTTTTATGTGCGCGAAGGGTTCGCAGAATCACCCAAATATTTCATTAAAATGTTGTAGTTCCTACCCAAAAACAGGTATTAGATCAGCAGGATAACAATAGAAAACAGGGGGAATCACGGATGTTGAATAAACAGGTCAATTTTATCGTCGATAGTCAGGGCCATCGGGTGGCGGCTGTGGTGCCGATCGATATTTTTGATGAATTAATGACCCTGCAAAAAGCGTTGATGAGCAACAAACCCGGCGAACGGGAAATGTATCGTTTTCTGGTTAAAGATGCCGAAGCCAGCGGTTACCCGGTGGGGCAGCGTTATAAGCCGGGGTTTATGATTGCTCAAGGCTCCACGGCAACTTTAGAACAGGCTGGTTCATTGCGCCAAGCGGTGATTGATCTGCGTAATAACTTATTAGTGAAAGGTGTGTTGGTACGCACCAATAACTGCTATTTATTTACTGATGATTATCTGTTTAACAGCCCGAGCCTTGCTGCCAGTCTGATCGCCGGTAATAACCGCAGTGGTCTGGATGCCTGGAGCAACGACACAGGGTTTACTCTGAAACAATCCGGTTATGGGAAAAAATAATCACTGATGTTTATCGCCCGCCAGATGGGGTTTCTGCTGACCCGACAAAGCCGGGATGTGGCAGATCAAGCTCAAGTTGAATACTGGCTAGCGACGGAGGATGGCCCGGTTCGTTTACTTCTGACTGGTGAACAGCTGAGTTTTTACCTGCCTTTGCGCGATAAAGAGCGTGCCTTAGAGTTATTCCGCCAGCATCATCTGCATGGGCGTTTGCGCACCACAACCTTAAACACCTTTCAGCAAGAACCGGTATTAGCCTGCTGTTTTCCGACTTTATCCGCTTATCACCGCGCGGTTGAATTACTGCATTTGCACCAACTGACCATCTATGAAAGTGATCTGCGTTTTGCCGATGTCTGCCTGATGCAGCGCTTTATTACGGCAGGTATGCGCTTCAGTGGTCATTTCCGGCAACGGGCTGGTTATCGGGAAGTAAAACTCACCGAACTGGAACCGGCCGAAGTGACGCCACATTTTCGCGTGTTATCACTCGATGTCGAGTGCGCGATGGATGGTGAACTCTATTCCGTTGCCTTATTGCTGCGGGAACCGGATGGCCGTGAAATTTCGACGGTGATCATGGTCGGCACCGCCGAACCATCAGATATGAACATTGAATGGGTGAATAACGAATACTCGCTGCTGCTGGCGCTGGAGCGTTGGTTGTTGCGTCATGATCCCGATATCATCATTGGCTGGAATGTGGTGAATTTCGATTTCCGGCTGTTGTTACGGCGGGCTGAATTTCATAAATACCCTCTGCGTTGGGGGCGTGGGCAAAGCCTGATGCGGTGGCGCCCATCCCGCCTAGATGATCAGCAAGGCCAGTTGATCTTACCGGGCCGAATGGTGATTGATGGTATCGATGCTCTGAAATCAGCTACGTTTCGCTTTGATCGGTTTGGGCTGGAGTATGTTGCGCAGGAACTGCTGGGGCGCGGCAAAGCGATCCACGACCCGGATGATCGTATTGCTGAAATCTCGCGTCTGTTTCATCACGATAAACCGGCTTTAGCGCATTACAATCTGGAAGATTGCCGGTTGGTGATCGAGATTTTTGATAAGTGTCATCTACTCTCGTTTCTCTGTTTACGTAGCCAGTTAACCGGGTTAGAGCTTGATCGCTACGGTGGTTCGGTGGCGGCGTTTACTAATCTGTATATTCCTCGTTTACATCAGGCTGGTTTTGTCGCACCCAATTTACCGCACGGTGCCATCGCGACGTCACCTGGCGGTTATGTGATGAATTCACTGCCCGGTTTTTACCATGATGTCTTAGTGCTCGATTTTAAGAGTCTATATCCCAGCATCATTCGCACATTTCATATTGATCCGCTGGCGCTGGTGCATGGTTTACAAGAGCCGGAAACAGACACCATTCCCGGTTATGTTGGCGGGCGTTTTTCCCGCAAACACCATATTCTGCCGGGATTAATTGCTCATCTGTGGCAAGCGCGGGAACAAGCGAAAACTGAGCATGATCAGCCGCGTTCACAAGCGATCAAGATCCTGATGAATGCCTTTTATGGTGTGATGGGGTCGGTCGGCTGCCGGTTTTTTGATCCTCGTTTAGCCTCGGGTATTACCATGCGTGGGCATTGGATCATGCAGGAATCGCGAATTTTTATTGAGTCACACGGCTATACCGTCATTTATGGCGATACGGATTCGATTTTTGTCTGGCTGAAAAACCGGGTGAGCGCAGAAAAAGCACAGCAGATGGGGAAAGAATTAGTACAGAAGATCAATCTGTGGTGGAAAGAAAAACTCCAGCAGGAATTTCAGCTTGAGTCGTGTCTTGAGCTGCAATTTGAACGGCATTACCACCGCTTTCTGATGCCGACCTTACGCGGCACGGAATTGGGCAGCAAAAAACGTTATGCTGGTCTTTGCCATGAAAACGGCGAAGATAAGCTCATATTTAAAGGTATGGAAACCGTACGATCCGATTGGACGGAACTGGCCAAACAATTCCAGACCGGATTGTATGAGCGTATTTTTCAGGAACAAGACCCGCGCGAATTTATTCGTGACACAATTGAGAAAACCCAGCGTGGTGAATTGGACGAATGTCTGGTTTATCGCAAACGCTTACGTCGTAAACTCAACGATTACGACAAAACACAACCCCCGCATGTAAAAGCGGCACGTCTGGCGGATGAGATCCGCCGTCAACGCGGTTTGCCTCCCCGCTACCAGCACAAAGGCTGGATCGAATACGTGATCACCACACAAGGCCCGGAGCCGGTGGCGTATCAGCAGCATCCGCTCGATTATCAACACTATATTGATAAACAACTTAAGCCGGTGGCCGATGCCATCCTGCCGCACATCCACCTGCAGTTTGATCAAATCGTCAATACTCAGCTTTCCCTGTTTTAATCGCCTTCCTCTGTTTTAATTTCCTTACTGTTGTTGCGTAACTGTTGCGGTACTGTTTAATCATTGTAATGGCATAATTTTTGAAGCACTTATTTCACTGGAAAAGTGTGTTTTCCTCACAAAACCACTTTATTTTGGCGGGATTATCATTAAACTGAATCTTAGTGATAACGATTATCAATAACTGGTGGTGCAGTATGCTAATGTCAGAATTAAAGCCGGGTGAAACGGCTCGCATCGTGAGTCTGGCGCAACTCGAACCTGCGGTGAAACGCAAACTAATGGCGATGGGGTTATTACCATCTTCAGAGATCCGTTTTATTCGGCAGGCACCATTAGGCGATCCATTACAAATCGCGACATCCAGCATCACACTTTCCATTCAGACCGCCTTAGCGCGCTTAATTGAGGTGCAAGCCGTATGAGTCATCACATTGTCACCGTGGGGAACCCGAATAGCGGGAAAACATCACTGTTTAATGCGCTAACCGGCGCTAATCAGCAGGTTGGTAACTGGAGTGGGGTGACAGTCGATAAGAAAACCGGCCAATTCCAGTTTGAAGATTATGCTTATGAATTGGTTGATCTGCCGGGGATCTACGCGCTGGAAAGCCGTGATAGCTCGATTGATGAGCAGATTGCCTTTCGTTATGTCATGAATAATAAGCCCGACCTGGTGATCAACGTGGTTGATTCCAGCAGTTTGGAGCGTTCCCTGTTGCTGACATTACAACTGCGGGAATTAGGTTTACCGGTGCTGGTGGTGCTGAATAAATACGATGTATTGAAACGTCGTAACCAGTCGATTGATACGAATGTATTAAGCGAAAAACTGGGCTGTCCGGTGGTGGCATTGTCGGCGCATAACCGCAAAGAAGTGCTTTCTTTCAAAGCGATTTTACCGGCATTAATTGAGCAAACGCAGGCATCCCAGCCATTAGATCTTGCTTATGGCGACGAGATTGATACGTTGGTTGATCAAATGGCTCCGCAATTATCCCATCCGCATTTATCTAATCGCGGTTGTGCTTTGCGCCTGCTGGAACAAGATCCGGTGGTGGAAGAGGCTATGGCGGCGCAACTGACGGTGTCAGCCAAACAGCAGATTGCGCAACTGCAAAAAGCGCATGATCTGGATTTGTTACTGGCCGATGCGCGCTTTAGTTTTGTGTATAACGAGTGTCGCCCTACCTTGCGTCAGCATGGCAAATTGAGCCAGAAGCGCAGTGAGCAGTTGGATAATCTGGTGCTGAATCGCTGGCTGGGTCTGCCAGTCTTCCTTGGCATGATGTATCTGATGTTCCTGTTCTCCATCAATCTGGGTAAAGCGTTTATCGATTTCTTCGATATTTTAGCGGCAGGTATTTTTGTTGATGGTTCCCGGGTGTTATTTGAACATATTGGGTTACCAGAATGGCTGATTGCCTTGTTATCGGATGGTTTTGGTACCGGTATCCGAACGGTTGCCACCTTTATTCCGGTGATTGGTTTTCTGTATATGTTTTTGGCGGCACTGGAAGCGTCAGGTTATCTGGCGCGGGCCGCGTTTGTGGTCGATCGGTTAATGCGTTATCTGGGCTTACCCGGTAAAGCATTCGTGCCAATGCTGATGGGGTTTGGTTGTTCTGTGCCGGCCTTTATGGCAACCCGTACATTAAATTCAGAACGTGAGCGTATGCTGACCAATGCGATGGCGCCGTTTATGTCTTGTGGGGCGCGTTTACCGGTGTATGCATTGTTTGCGGTGGCATTCTTCCCGAACTCCGGTCAGAACATTGTCTTTGCGTTATATTTGTTGGGCATTCTGGCTGCAATTTTCACTGGGCTGGTGCTGCGCAACACGATTTTGCCGGGTAAAAGTGAATCATCCATCATGGAGATGCCGGATTACGAGTTACCACGCTTAAACTACATCTTCCTGAAAACCTGGCAGAAGTTGAAAATCTTTATATTGGGTGCCGGTAAAGTCATCGTGGTTGTGGTGGCGATACTGAGTGTCTTTAACTCTATGGGCACCGATGGTTCGTTTGGTAACCAGAATAACGGTAAGTCACTGTTGGCTGTCGCAGCGCAGCAAATCACACCAGTATTGTCACCACTGGGTATCAAGCCAGATAACTGGCAGGCAACAGTGGGCATCATTACCGGTATTTTCGCAAAAGAAGCGGTAGTCGGCACTCTGAATACGCTTTATCAAGCCAGTGCCGCTGATTCGGGGGCTAAATCAGAATTTAATCTGTGGAATAAAGTGACCGAAGCGGCAGCGACTATTCCAGCAAACTTGGCCAATATTAACGTTAAAGATCCTGTCGGATTGGATATCGGTGATATCAGCGATGAACAGGCTGCGGCTGCCAGTCAATCCGTAGATGTCTCTGTTTATGCCAATATGCAGCAACATTTTGCTGGTGCGACGGGTGCGTTTGCTTACCTGTTATTCGTATTGCTCTATATGCCATGTTCAGCAGCGATGGGTGCGTTGTTCCGCGAGTCAGGTCGTAACTGGGCTATTTTTGTGGCGATGTGGTGTAACCTGTTGGCCTTTGCAGCATCGACACTTTACTTTCAGATCACTACGTTTAGCAGTCATCCAACCACCAGTCTGTTCTGGATCCTGTTCTACGTTGGTGGGTTCTTGCTGCTGACGTTAGGTTTACGCCGTCGCGGAGATATTCTGCTGAACAAGAGGGTATTGATATGATTTTGCGTGATATTGCCGATTGTCTGCAGCAACAACAACGAATGACCGGGCGCGAACTGGCCCGGCAGTTCCAAACCTCCGAAGATGCTATTGATGCCATGATTGGTGTCTGGATGCGCAAGGGGCGGGTACGTAAAGTCTCTGCTGGTGGTTGCAGCGGTAGTTGCTGTGGTCAGCGCAGTGAAATTTACTACGAATGGCAACCTGAAGGTTTGATTGGTTTTATCCAGAAAAATTAATCCCCAAACCGCGTCCGGCTTTGCTGGGCGCGCTGCTTTCAGGCGCCTATATACTCAAAGTAATTGGAGTTGCAGCAAGGCGACAAGTGAGCAAATCCCCATGAGCATAGATAGGCTATGTGATTGGGGTGAGTGAACGCCGTCAACGATGCTGCAACTTCAAGTACGAAGGGTATAATGCTTTTTCCTGCCTAGTGATGAGGTGCCCGTCATGCCTTCTTTTGCCGTCATTTCTGATATCCACGGCTGTTTTCCTGCACTACAAAAAACACTGGATCACGCCCAACAATTTGCACCGGATTATTATCTGGTGTTGGGTGATATTTTGAACCATGGGCCTCGTAACCCTGTGCCGGAAGGTTACGCACCGCCATTCGTCGCAGAAGCACTTAACCAATTACGGGAAAAGATCATTGCGGTAAGAGGGAACTGCGACAGTGAAGTTGATCAGATGTTGCTGCAATTTCCCTGTTTAGCGCCGCATAACCAGCTGTTAGTCGATTCTCGTCGTTGGTTTATGACACATGGACATCTGTACGACGCGGAAAACTTGCCCTTGGTGGCGGGTGATGTGTTACTGAGTGGACATTCACATGTTGCTGGCATTGAGCTGGATGCTAAAGGAATCTGTCGGATCAACCCCGGTTCGATCACGTTTCCGCGTAATGGCGCTGAGCCAAGTTATGCTATTTATCAACACGGCATATTAAACATTATCGGACTGCAAACTGAGCGGGTTATAGCCTCGGTTCAGCTGTAGGGTTTTCTGTAACGAAATTTATTTGTTACAGCATGTTTTACATAACATTTTCGGTATATGTTTGCGGTGTTTCACGTTTAAAGCGTATATTTTTAGCTATAAGTCGCTTTCTTAATTTATTACTGATGAAACTGTTTTGTTACATCAGTAATTAGGAGCTGTCATGTTAGCCGAAAAACATTACCGTCCATTGCTGCATTTTACGCCTGCTTTTGGCTGGTTGAATGACCCCAATGGATTAGTTTACAAAGACGGCGAATACCATCTGTTTTATCAATATTACCCCTGCGATAGCGTATGGGGGCCAATGCACTGGGGCCATGCGGTCAGCACCGATCTTTTGTCCTGGACACATTTACCGATCGCATTAGCGCCTGATACGTTGGGGATGTGTTTTTCCGGCACTGCAACCGTAGACGTTGGTGATAAATCCGGTTTGTTGAATGGCAAAGATGGCTTGCTCGCTTATTACACCATAGCTGCCGAAAAACGTCCGGATGATGTCGATTTTCCGCAATCGCAAGGCTTGGCCTACAGCCATGACAATGGTCGGCATTGGAGCAAATTCAGTGGCAATCCGGTCATTGCGAACCCTGGGCTGCAAGATTTTCGCGATCCCAAAGTGTTCTGGCACTCTCCAAGCCAGCATTGGATCATGGTGGTGACGACCGGGCAGCAAGTCAGTATCTATCGTTCTACCGATGCCAAAAATTGGTTATTCAGCTCATCGTTCGGTGACGGGCATGGTGCGCACGATGAACGCGCGTGGGAATGTCCCGATCTGTTTGAAATCAAAATAGAAGGCAGCACGGAGAGTCGTTGGATCTTGATCGTAGGCGTACAACGTGAAGCTTATGCGGGCGGCTCGGGGACGCAATATTTTGTCGGTCAATTTGATGGTGAACGTTTCATCGATGATCACACGCCGGAAACTGTGTTATGGCTGGATCATGGCCGTGATTTTTATGCCACGCAGACCTGGGCGGATATTCCACACAGTGATGGCCGCCGTCTCGCATTGGCGTGGATGAGTTGCTGGCCGTATGCCAACCATACACCAACACAAAGCTGGCGTTCGGCGATGAGTATGCCGCAGGAACTTACCCTGAAACCAACGAATGAAGGGTTGCGATTACACCATGCCTTTATTCGTGAACTTGAGGCGACGCAGGTCACATCACAGCCGTTAGCCGATAATACTTATACGGCTTCGACAACACTGCTGGAAACCGAATGGGAAGCCGCCGCTCGTTTAACGCTGCATGTCACTCTGGATGATAACAGTTCATTATCACTGACGCCGTTGCAGGGCACACAGCTAATCCTGAGCACTCAAAATGGCTTTTTGACGCTACGTTGTCTGCGTTTTGCTGCTCGGGGTGATGAGACATATGAACAGCAGTTTCCTCACGATTACATGTTGGCATTAGGTGCTAACCGGAAGATTTCACTCGATTTATTGCTCGATCGTAGTTCGGTGGAATTCCTGCTGGATGACGGGCGTTATGCGGTGACGAATCTGGCATTTCCTGAACAAGGGCCAAAACACTTGCTCAGCGTTGAAGTGACTACCGGTGCAGTCAGCATAAATAATGCGCATTGGCATACTTTAGCTTTACCACAAACATAACAACCGGAAATGATGCTGCTACCGCTTAGGTAGTGCTTTGTAAAAATTAATGGAACGTCAATGACAACAATAAGAGATGTCGCTCAGTTAGCGGGGGTATCCATTGCCACGATTTCCCGCGTGCTGAATAACTCAGATAAAGTATCGCCTGATACGGCGGCACACGTGCGTGCCGTAGTGAAGGAGTTGGGTTATGTGTATAACCAGCCGCTTGGCGGTGGGCGAAAGAGTGTGGAAAAAACACCGTTATTCGCCATTATTTTACCGACCTTGGCAAACCCATATTTTGCGGAATTATTGGATATTGTTGAGCAGGAAGCCCAGCACCTTGGGCGGGCGTTGCTAGTGTTTAACTCACGCGGCGATGTTCAACGTGAACAGACTCTGATGAACGCATGTCAGCAGTATAAAATTGACGGTTTGTTTATCGTGCCCTGTTCACGCACGACAGAGCATATTGCCACACTTAGCGGCTTGCCATTTCCGGTAGTGGTATTAACGCAACTGGTGGCGGAATTAACCAGCGTGGCGGTTGATCATGTGGAAGGTGGTGCTCAGGTTGCAGAACATCTGGTCAGCATGGGCCACACCGCGATTGGTTACTTAGGCTCTGTCGATTATGTTGAGCAGAAATTCGGTGGTTTCAGAGATCGTTTGGCTGCGCTCGGAGTTCCTCTCGAGCCTGAAAATATTATTCAAACGCCGGCTCTGACGGCAATCGAATTGGCCGAGTGTTTTAATGACTATCTGGATACGCACCCGTCATTACCATTTTCTGCCATTTTTGCTTTTAACGATGTGGCAGCACAACAAGTCATCGAAATATTACTCCAGCGTGGTTATCAGGTGCCAGAGCAGGTGCTGGTGGTCGGGTTTGATAATACTTTGCTGGCAAAGGTGATGAACATCAGTAGTGTTTCTCAGCCCATGCGTGAAATTGGTCACTTGGGCTGTCAGGAGATGATGCGGTTAGTGGAAGGAAAAGAGACTGATATTCATCATCTGACCTTGTCACCACGGTTGGTATTGCGCAGCAGCTCAGTTAAGGTGAATAAGCGGAAACTTTAAACGGTCTGTGTGCCGAGACGTAACGGGCGATTGAGCAGCGCCTCTAACTGAGGTTGCTGTTCACTACCACTACGATAGGCCAGATAAATGGGGCGTGGTAACACTTGTGCGCCATCGACAAAATGCAATTCACCATTCTTCAGGTGACTGGCAATAAAATGCCGCGGCAGATAAGCAACACCGCCGTGTTTCAGCAGATGATGTAACGCTTGCTGAACAGAGCTGGTTTGTAACGTCGGCATGCGCTGCAATAATTCCGCCGGCACGTTCGCAGAGCCCATGTTGGTGCTCCAATCAAGCCAGATCACTGCTTGTTCATTTAGCATACTGGTATTGAGACGCGGTGTACGACTCACCAGACAAAGCTGAAATTCACCCACCTGACGTACGGTGACTTCATCAATCTTGCTGGGCTCGGTCATTACAGCTAGATCGAGCGCGCGCTCTAAGAGCTGGCGACAGAGTTGTTCACGGTTTCCCGTTTCTAACCGCATCGCTTGATCTTGCTGCTCGCTAAACCAGCCATCGAGCCATTGCTGTAATCCCATCTCCCAACAGGCTTGCGGTGCACCAATCACCAGTTGATGCTGCATTGCATCATCTTTGGCCAAGGTCTGTTTGGCGCGGCCTAAGGTCTGCAAAATAGTTTCAGCATAGGGCAGGAGATGTTCACCCGATTGGGTTAACTGAATATTGTTACGGTGACGAGCAAAAAGGCTAACGCCCAACTGTTGTTCCAGCTGGCGAATGCGAAAACTCACCGCCGATTGTGTGAGATACAAATTCTCGGCGGCGCGTCCGAAGTGACGGGTTTTGCTGACCTCAATAAAGGTACGCAGCAGATCCGTATCCATTACTCCAGTGGCTCTTCTACCGTTTCGAAGCTACCTTCGTCGCCGTTAGAAGTGCACAGACGGTGTACGCGGCGTGGACCGATCACCTTGATATATTTCAACCAGACTTTGGCAAACGGGTTGCCCGCGGCATCACCAGCGGTTACTCGTTCAACAAATGCAGTTTCTACATCATCTTTTGGCAGTCGTTTGCCTTGGTACAGTTCCATCATGGCATGCCCATGGCGTTCCAGCAGATCACTTTCACCAACAGTAAAATTACCGCTGCGGCGAATACCACGTGGGAAGTGTTGCAGATCGTTAAAACGTTTTTCTGATTCAAAGCTCATGGCGTATGAGTACCTCTGTTATTCCATCGCGGGGAAGTATGTTCAGCATCGCGCATACTTAAAAATCGAGTTTTTTTTCTTTAAGATAAATTATTTTTATCAATGAGCAATGTAGCGTCTAAATGTATTTTTCTTGTACTGTTTGATCGCTATGGATAATTCGTTCAAGGTTGCATAATCCGCTGCAATAAATCGCTTTCATGCAGTGCTCGCTTAATCAAAGCATACCCGCCCATCGTACCTTGACCCTGAAAATGAGCTTGGTCTAAATGTAGCTCATGATGGAAATTCGGCAGTGACTGGCGTTGAATTTGCTGCTGCAATGCCGGAAATAACACGGCTGCACTTTGTACTATTTCTCCTGCCAGCAGGATCTTTTCCGGGTTAAACAGATTGACTAAGATGGCCAATACGCGGCCTAAATTTTCTCCGGCCTGCCGAATGATTTGTACGGCGACCTGATCATTTCGGATCGCTGCCTGACAGATTTTATCAATACGGAGATTTTCACTTTGCAGCGTACTTTTGTGACCTTTCGCTAATAAAGCGCGGGTTTGCGCCATGATGGCTTTATTGGCGACCAGTGTTTCCAGACAACCAAAATTTCCGCAATGGCATTGCTCACCAAATGGGTCGATCTGAATATGACCAATTTCCCCAACATTGCGGTTTTTACCCAGTAACAACTGCCCGTTACTGACAATCCCGGAACCGGCGCCGTGATGAATACTCACTAAAATAAAGTCTTGGCAGCCTTTTGCTGCGCCCAGGTAATATTCCGCTAAGGCCAGTGCGCGAGTGTCGTTACCGATATAAATGGGTAGATCGGTGATGCTTTGCAGACGTTGTGCTAGTTCCAGATTGGCTATCTGGTGATTGGGGGAATACAGCACTGTGCCAGTTTGCGGATCAACCAAACCGGCCATGGTGATGGCGACCGCGATAAATTGGTGTTTGGTTTTCGTTGTTTGCAGATGTTGCCCAATGGCCTGCTGCAAGGTGGTGACAATGCCTTCGGCATCATGCTGCATTAACGGGGTTACCGTATGTTGATGAATGGCACCCGACAGATCCATGACGCTGCATTGTAACTCCTCGCGGCCTAAGCGGCAGGAGATAAACAAAAAAGCGGCTTGTTCGGTAGTCAGCGATATGGCGGGTCGGCCACCGGTTGATGCTTGTTGGGCGACCTCTTTGATCAAACCATTCTCGAGTAGCTGGCGGGTAATATTAGTGACGCTGGCCGGCGCCAGCGCACTGATCTGAGCAATATCCACTCGGGAGATCGGGCCTTGTGTATCAATTAACCGATACACCAATGCCGCATTAACCTGCTTTAGCAGTTCATGGTTGGCAACCCGTTCTCCGTGTGAACTCATTCAACATCCTTTGTCCAGTGTCCGTTAACCATGGTATCCATGATCTTAAAATCTTTCGTCAGTAGCGTCAGGTTGGCGATGTAGCCGGGCTGGATCGCACCGAGTTTATCTGCTTCACCAATGGCGCGGGCAGGGTAGAGGGTGGCCATGCGAATGGCTTCATCCAGCGGCAAACCAGCCTGCTCAACCAATAACTGCACACCTTCTACCATGGTCAGGGCTGAACCACCAAGTGTTCCGTTACTATCTTCGCAGCGGCCGTTGCGTAAAAAGACTTCTGCACCACAAAAATCAAATTTTTCGAAGCCTGCTGGTGGCATAGCGGCGGCGGTAGCATCGGTGACCAGACACAGCCGATCGCCCAGAATTTTTTTCGCTAATCGTACATTGGCCCAGTGCACGTGAAAACCATCGGCCACCACACCGGTATAAATATCGTCACGGTCATAAATAGCACCGACAATGCCTGGCGTCCGGCCATTTTCAGTGGCCGTCATCGCGTTATACAGGTGCGTTGCAAAACGAATACCGGCGTCAAAACCCGCCATTGCCTGCTCATAAGTCGCAGCAGAATGGCCAATACTGACAGTCACACCGGCATCGGCGAGTTGGCGAATATGACGTGGCTGATTAAGCTCCGGTGCCAAGGTTATTTTCTTCAGCCACGGTGCCTGTTGGCTCAGAAAGGTAACCATTTCATCGGATGGCAGACGCAATTGTTCTGGCGGGTGAATACCACGCCGTTTGGGGTTGGTATACGGCCCTTCCAGATGCATGCCTAACACCTGATGCTTATGTTGCTGCATGAACTGTTTGGTAGCACTGAGAGCTTGTTGAATGACGTCATCGCTATCACTGATCAGTGTCGGCAAAAAAACTGGTCGTGCCGGAGCGTAGATTAGTTCGTTGCATATGCGCTAGCGTAAGCCACATCCGGCGTGTCATTAAACATCACGCCACCGCAACCATTCAGTTGCAGATCGATAAAACCAGGGCAGAGCAGATGACCCTGCATATCTTGTCGCGGCAGATCGGCGGGGAGTTCTGCCTGTGGTAACAGCGCGACCACTTTTCCTTCGGCAACCACAACGGCTGTATCCGTCAGCCGTTGATAACCTGTCAGGAGTACACTGTTACAAAGCGCGTACATGTTTTCCTCCTTAAAATTTTGCTAATTCAGCTGCTTCCAACTGCTGGAAGTAACGCAGTGTTTTCACTTTTAATTCCATCGTTGCGGCTTCATCACAAACCAGCAAGCCACGTGGATGCAGCTGTAGTGCAGATAATCGTCCATAAATGATTCACACTACCCTCAATACCTGCTTGTACGGCGAGTGCTTTATTGTGTCCGGTGGCGAGGATCAGGATCTCTTCCGCATCCATCAATGTGCCTACACCAACGGTCAGTGCCAGCTTAGGCACCTGATTAATGTCATCATTAAAGAAACGCGCATTATCGATCAGGGTTTCTTGTGTCAGTGTTTTAATCCGGGTACGAGAACGCAAAGAAGAGGCGGGCTCATTAAAGGCAATGTGGCCGTCACTGCCGACACCACCAAAAAACAGCTTAATGCCACCCACTGCGGTGATCTTCGCTTCATAGGCGGCACATTCTGCCAGCAGATCAGCGGCGGTGCCATCCAGAATATTGATGTTTTCTTTTGGAATATCGACGTGATTAAAGAAATTATCAAACATGAAACGGTGATAACTCTGCGGATGATCGGCGCTTAAACCTACATATTCATCCATATTGAAGGTGATCACGTTGGCGAAGCTGACTTCACCTTGCTGATACAGTTTGATGAGCTGTTCATAGGTTGTCAGCGGGGTTCCGCCGGTTGGCAAACCCAACACGAACGGACGTTCCTCAGTTGGTGCAAACTGATTAATACGGTCGGCAATATAACGGGCAGACCACAAACCAACTTGAGCTTTATCTTTTAACGGCAGCATACGCATTTTTGAGTTTCTCCATGAGGTCTTACTACTTATTTTTAATTGTGAATAAACATCCGGTTAATTTGCAATGATCATCCGAAATGTTTTTGCATAAATGAGCTTTGTGTGGCATAAATCACAGAACTTAGTTTATTGGATGAACTAAGATGGTTGTGGGGCTGCACAAATGTACTTATGGAGGAAAAAATGAATATTCTGGGTTATACGCAAAAACTCGGTAAAGCTATTCATGCTGCCGATTGCGATCCTGCCGATTGCGGCCATTCTTGTTGCGACTGGGTCAGGCTGATATGCTGAACATTCCCTTTATGGCACAAGCGGGTGGCGCAATATTTGGTCAGTTGCCGCTGCTGTTCGCAATTGGTTATCGCAGTGGGTCTGTCAAAAGATGATGCCGGTGCTGCGGGGCTGGCTGGGGCAGCGGGGTTATCTGGTATTAACGGAAGCGGGCAAAAACCATTAATGCTGACATTAATATGTCGTTCTTTGGCGGTATCGTTGCCGGTATTGTGGCTGGTCATGCTTATAACCGTTTCCATGCCACCAATTTACCGGCTTATCTGGCGTTCTTTGGTGGGTAAACGTCTGGTTCCTATCATGACCGGTTTGATCTGTCTGGTGCTGGCTGGCGTCAGTGGCGTGGTATGGCCTGCGATCCAACATGGTATCGATACGTTTGGTCATGCCGTGGCTACATCGGGGGCGATTGGTGAGTTTTCCTATGGTTTGTTTAAACCGCGCTTTGATTCCAGTTGGCTTACACCATGTGATGAACTCCATCTTCTGGTTTGGTCTTGGTGAATGTACCAAGGTGAGTTATGAGGTTGCGGGGGGCATTGCATAATATTTGTCTGGCACCCGATGTAGTGAAAACCTTATCGGTTGGTGGTGTGGTTCCTGGCATTGACGGTGGTGTAATCAAAGATATCGCGGCGCAGGCTGCACGAGGTGACTTGAATCGCTTCTTCGCTGGTGACCATACTGCTGGCGTATTCATGACTGGTTTCTTCCCAATCATGATGTTTGGCTTGCCTGCTGCGGCACTGGCTATGTATCTGGCTGCACCGAAAAATCGCCGTGCTCAGGTGGGTGGTCTGCTGTTGTCGGTTGCACTGACTGCGTTCCTGACCGGGGTAACTGAGCCGCTGGAATTCATGTTCATGTTCCTGGCTCCGGCACTGTATGCTGCGCATGCGGTATTGACTGGCCCTATCGCTGGTGGTTACTAACTATCTGGGCGTGCTCGACGGTTTTGGCTTCTCGGCTGGTCTGTTTGACTTTGTGATCAACTGGGGGCTGGCAACCAAACCGGCGTTACTGCTGGTGATTGGTCTGGTGTTTGGCGCGATTTATTTCACCGTGTTTTATACCGCCATCAAGTGGTTTGATCTGAAAACCCCTGGCCGTGAAACCGATAATGATGATGTTCAAGTTGTTAGAGGCGCTTCTAAAGATATGCAGGCGTTAGCCAACAACTACCTGGTGGCTCTGGGCGGCGAAGAAAACCTGACCCAAATTGATGCTTGTATCACCCGTCTGCGCTTGTCAGTCCGTGATATGAAACAAGTCGATGACAAAGCATTAAAAGCGTTAGGTGCCAGTGGTGTGGTGAAATTAAATGCCACTAACCTGCAGGTGGTGCTTGGCCCTCAGGCTGAAATAGTAGCGGGAGCGATGAAAGCAGCATTGGCGGGCTAAAATTAAATAATTGGAACTTGTTTTACCTGTAAAGCCACTGTCTGATTTTTCAGCAGTGGCTTTGTTTTATGCGATAAATCATCTTGCCTGCACACTTATCGTACAAATGGTTAGCTAATATGACCTGCTTTCGTTATTCAGGCTTTTGATTTGGTAAATACCTATTGAGCGCAGTGTCATAAATATGGATGATACTCGGTTAATGTATACAAAAAGATAATCACTATCCGAGGTGAATGATGACCCAAGCGGAGCATCGACCAACCAATTTTATCCGTCAGATCATTGATGAAGATCTGGCTAGCGGCAAACACAGCTCTGTGGCAACTCGCTTTCCACCTGAGCCTAATGGCTATTTGCATATCGGCCATGCCAAATCTATCTGTCTGAATTTTGGCATTGCCCGCGATTATCAGGGTACTTGTAACCTGCGTTTCGACGACACCAACCCTGCGAAAGAAGAAGTGGAATATGTCGAATCAATCCAGCGTGATGTGCAATGGTTAGGTTTTCAGTGGAATGGCGCGGTGCGTTACTCCTCGGATTATTTTGAACAACTGCACGCCTACGCCATTGAGTTGATCAACAAAGGGCTCGCTTATGTTGACGAGCTGACGGCTGATCAGATCCGCGAATACCGTGGCACCTTGACGCAACCAGGCAAAAATAGCCCGTTCCGCGATCGCAGCATCGAAGAAAACCTCGCGCTGTTTGAAAAAATGAAAAATGGCGGTTTCCAGGAAGGTGAAGCCTGCCTGCGTGCCAAAATTGATATGGCGTCTTCATTTTTTGTGATGCGTGATCCGGTTATCTACCGTATCAAATTCGCTGAACATCATCAGACGGGCAACAAGTGGTGCATCTACCCGATGTACGATTTTACCCACTGTATTTCGGACGCCTTGGAAGGCATCACGCATTCCATCTGTACGCTGGAATTCCAGGATAACCGTCGTCTGTATGATTGGGTGCTGGATAACATCTCTATCCCTTGCCATCCACGTCAATATGAATTCAGCCGTCTGAATCTTGAATATGCCATCATGTCGAAGCGTAAGCTGAACCAACTGGTCACGGAAGGTATCGTGGAAGGGTGGGATGACCCTCGTATGCCGACCGTATCGGGCCTGCGTCGTCGTGGTTATACGCCGGAAGCGATCCGTGAATTCTGTCATCGTATCGGGGTGACTAAACAAGACAACACCGTTGAGATGAGTTCACTGGAGTCGTGCATTCGTGAAGATCTGAACGAACGCGCACCACGCGCCATGGCCGTGTTAGATCCACTGCGTGTGGTGTTGGAAAACTATCCGGAAGATTTGGTGGAAAACCTGACCATCGCGAATCATCCGAATATTCCGGAAGCGGGTGAGCGTAGCGTGCCATTCAGCCGTGAAATCTTTATTGACCGCGCTGATTTCCGCGAAGAAGCCAACAAGCAATACAAACGTTTGGTGATGGGTAAAGAGGTGCGTCTGCGCCACGCTTACATCATTAAGGCGGAACGCGTTGAAAAAGATGCGGAAGGGAATATCACTACGCTGTATTGTTCTTGCGATCGCGATACGCTCGGTACTAACCCTGCAGACGGTCGTAAAGTGAAAGGCGTTATCCACTGGGTATCGGCAGCTCATGCACTTGATGCGGAAGTGCGTTTGTATGATCGCCTGTTCAGTGTTGCTAATCCGGGTGCAGCAGAAGATTTTCTGAGCACTATCAACCCTGAATCACTGCGTATAGTGCCTCATGCTAAGCTGGAGCCATCTTTGAGCACCGCACAGCCTGAGTTTGCGTATCAGTTTGAGCGTGAAGGTTATTTCTGTGTGGACAATAAACTGTCTTCACCAGAGAAAATGGTCTTTAACCTGACTGTTGCTTTGCGTGACACTTGGACCAAACAGGAAGCGTAATTTTTCCTGAGCCAATAAAAAACCGCCGAAATCTGGCGGTTTTTTATTTTTGGTGTTTTATTACGGATATTTAGCTCAGTAATGTGGTGGCGGCGTCTCTTCGCTTTGACTGGCGATTTGGCTGACCACCATCTCTTTCATCCGGGTTGCAATCAGCCCCATCTGATGGCGTAACTTGTCCATATCTTGCTGCTGTGTGGCAAGCGCTTGGTTAAGTTGTTCAATTGTATCGTCCTGGAACGCTAAGCGGCTTTCCAGTTCTGCAATCCGATCTTCCAGATGTTTGTTTAGCTCGTTTATGTGTGACATCGGTTCACTCTTTGGTATTTATCCTCTGCATTATATTCCGTATCATTTTTCTCACAATTACCTTTATTTGCCTGTTGTTCATTTACAACTGGCGTTAGTATAAGGCGCTTGCCTAGGTCAGCCTCTCTTTACCGATAAACAGAGAGCCGGAATCCTTCTCGTGGAGAAAATAATGCAAAAAATGATCAAGATGTCTTTGTTGGCGGTTGCGGTTGCAGTATCCATGACTGCTTGTCAGAAAGATGAGCCAAAAGCACCAGTTGCCGACAAAGTTGAGTTAAAAACATTTGAACAACAATCTGCTTACGCGATTGGTTTGTCTATGGGCCGTTATATTAATTCAACACTTTCCCGCCAGCAGGATTTGGGCGTGAAATTAGATAACGACATGATCATGAATGGCGTGAAAGACGGTCTGGCGAAAAAAGCCCAGATGAGCGACGCTGATATTGAAAAAGCGCTGAAAGCGTATGATCAAAAAGTTAACGAAGCAGCAACTAAAAAAGCTGAAACTGATGCCAAATCAAGTTTAGAGAAAGGTAAAAAATACCTGGAAGAAAATGCGAAAAAAGCTGGCGTGACAGTAACGCAATCAGGTCTGCAATATGAAGTGCTGAAGATGGGTACTGGTGAAAAACCAAAAGCCAGCGATGTAGTTCGTGTGCATTATCTGGGTACGCTGCCTGACGGTACTAAATTCGACAGTTCTTATGATCGTAAAGAACCAGCTGAATTCCCACTGGATCACGTTATTCCAGGTTGGACTGAAGGCGTACAGCTGATGCCAGTTGGTTCTAAATTCAAATTCACTCTGCCTGCTGCGCTGGCTTATGGCGAACAGGGTGCTGGTACTATTCCACCAAATTCTGTACTGGTATTTGAAGTGGAACTGCTGGAAATCGTTAAAGACCAAGCTAAAGCGGCTGACGCACCAGCTAAAACTGAAGCGAAAAAATAAGTCTGCTTATTTGATGACCCCGATGTTGGGGTCATCAATAGTTATCCCACCAAAATAAACGCCCGCGTTTCATTTTTATCTTCAGCATTTACCATCTGCATCCCTATTTTCCTCAATAAAGCGACAGAGGCTAAGTTGTTGATATTAGTATTGGAATGCACGGGAATTTGAGGATAAGTACGTAGCCATTCATTGAGTACACAAGATACTGCCTCGGTCATTAAACCTTGTCGCCAATATGGTGAGCTTAACCAATAACTCAATTCCACATGCTCTGCTTTTGACTGCAACGTGACTAATCCGATCAGTGCTTTCCCTTTGATATCTCGGATGGCATAACAACAGCCTTTCCCATTCTGATGTTGTTTTTGTTGTTCGATAGCCCAGCGTAATAACTGGTTGTCTGACGTTGGCATCAGGCAATGATGGCTTGCTTGTATAAAGATAGGGTCGCTTGTTATTTCGCGGATCGCGACCACATCTTGTAAAACCAGCGGCTGTAAAAATAATCGGCGTGTGGATAGCGGTGGCATCATACGAATAACTGACTGATACTAAATACAGAATAAGGTTTAATCTTAACCTGTATTATTCGAGCGGAGGTGCATTATGTTCATTGTTTCTATCACTTATAAAACCGATATTGCACAGATTGAAGCGCATATGGATGCGCATAAAGCCTACTTACAAGAGCAATATGAGGCGGGTCATTTTATTGCCTCCGGTCGGAAAGTACCCAGAACAGGCGGTATTATCCTGGCACGCTCTGAAAGCATGGAGACATTGGAGCCGATCTTGGCGGCAGACCCATTCCATCTGCATAAACTAGCTGATTATGAGATCACCGAATTTATGCCCACGATGGTGGGGGATGAATTCCGTAATTTGCTGGGGGTGTAAATGCGCAGGCTGTATCTCTGCTACAAAAGAGATACAGCCTGGTCTATTAAGGGCGATATGAACTATCGGTGCGCTGTAGTGTTTGGTATTCACCCAGTGCCGGGAGTTTCAGCAAATAACGGCGTAGCATGTCTTGTGCTGCAAACGAGATAATCCGGCGCTGTAAGGTCACATCCAGCGTTCGGACATATAAGGTCTGGGCCCAACCGTGTAAACCATCCCACAAGGCAATCGGGTAGCGCTGTTCATTGGCTGAACCAATCGCTAATGTCAGACGGGAATGGTGTTGAATGTGTTGTAGCAACTCATCAGCACTGTCTGGTAAATGAGCATGGTAATCGCCACACAGTTGGGGGATCGCTGGGGCTAAATCTGACAACAGCTGTCCATAGGTGCCACCTTCCAGTATTTCCAGTGGCCCTTGTAATAGTTCAGCTAAGGTGTTTGGCATATCGAGGTGGCCTGATGCCACCATATATGGCGTGATCACCGATAACAGCTGTGCTTCCGCCGTATCAAAATCAGCATCGGGCTGTTGGCTTATCAGTTTCATCTCGATGATGGGCATGGATGAGCGATAGCCCAATTCAATATGCGCTGGCCAGCTGAGCGTATCTAACTGGTCACTTAAGGATGATTCTGAAATACCGAAGGTAAAGTAACGACGAACGGTAGCAGCACCGGAAGGGTAATATTTTTGCAGATCAGGAATGATTTGCTGCTGTACCATTTGTTTAAATTCGTTCGGTACACCGGGAGTGAAATAACATAAGGCTTTGTTGATTTGTAGCTTAAAGCCACATGCTGTGCCGATCGGGTTGTCTAACACGGTGGCACCTTGCGGTAACATCGCCTGTTTGCGGTTACTGATTGGCATGGCACGTCCGCGATTAGAAAACTTCTGCTCCATATTGGCCAACCAGTCGGTGTTGAGTTCTTGAGGCACACCTGCAACTTGGGCAACCGCATCGGTGGTTTTATCATCGGAAGTTGGGCCGAGGCCGCCATTAAAAATAATGACATCAGCCACCAGACTGCGTTCTTGCAACAGATTCGTTAAGTCATCCATCCTGTCACCGACGGTTTGCCGACGCCGAACTTGCCAGCCTTGTTCCAACAGCTGCAGACTTAACCATGACGCATTGGTGTCAACGGTAAAACCGGTGAGTACTTCATCACCGGTGGTAATAATTTCAATAATCATGAGGATACCAATATTGAGTTAAGCATAGAGATGCTAACAATCAGCTACCATTGGTTCCACTTGAGGAGTCAAAGAAGTAACTGATGCGGGTTCGCGGACTCAGATAATCAAAGATTTCTTGCGGTAAACGGGACGGCAACAGCACACGCTTGATGCTTAAATTCATACTTTCCAAATCGACCACGGCAGCTTCCGTACGAGGAATTGCGGCATCGTAAATCAGCACTGAAGGATACAGCAGACGTTGGCTATTAACCGACATCACCAGCCCAACTTGACCATTCGATAATTCAACCACGCTACCTGGTGGATAAATACCTAAGTGTTTGATGAGTAAACCGATATAGTCTTTATTAAGCTGTTTTGTTTTGTGCTTGAACATGAACGACAACACCGTATGAGGTGTCGCGGCAGCTTTCCCGCCAATTTGTGGGTGGCACAAAGAGTCATATTCATCAATCACCGCCATTAACTGGCTGAGATCGTCGATCTGTGAGGCAACTAACCCTTCCGGATAACCAGAGCCATCGAGCCGTTCATGATGTCGCAGAATTATCCCTTTCGCTTGCGCGGGGAATTCCTGCGCTAAATCCAACAAACTCAGGCTATAACGCGGATGCATCTTGTACAGATTCTCTTCCGGTTTGGTCAGCGGTTCTGTTTTTCTCAGGATCTGCGAAGGAATTTTGATTTTGCCAATATCATGAAACACGGCGGCCATACCGAGCAGTTTGATCTCTTCTGCGGTTTTACCACATTGTTTGGCCAGCAACATCGATAACATTGCCACGTTTAACGTGTGGTAATAGAGGCTTTCGCCTTCCGGTGAGTCAGACATCAGATGCAACACCATCTGGTCAGCTTGCATCAATTGCGTGGTGATATCTTCAACCAGCTCGTGTGCTTCACGGATAGCATTTAACGGCCGGTTCTGCAGTTTATTAATCAGTGCCCGCATCTGAGCCAGTGAACGATTGAACGACTGTTCCGTTCTTTGCACATTGCGCCGATACTCTTTCATCTGCTCAATTCGCTGTAATTTTTCAGCGTGCATATTTTCCTGCAGTGTCACGATCTCATCATCAAGATCAATGTCACTTTGCGGCATCTCTAAAATTTCAGCGGGCTTAGGTGGGGCGTCAGATTTTTCCGGAATGATGAAGACATGTTTTAATCCAAGTTGGCGAATCAATTGGATTTGTTCTTCTTTCTTGATCATAAAGCTGGAAAGCAGGAACGGGTGATCCCGCCAGCTGAGAGGCAGCTTGATATAGTTTCCGATTTGTAATCGATCGACGGATATACGGAGTTCTGCCATAACATCATGTAATACTTAAACCTGCACTTAGGTTACTGGATGGGGGCGGTCATGAGAAGCATTTGTTGTTTCTGATATCGCAAAAAATTCATCGTGTGATTCAGTAAGAATATTTTACTCAGATGATCAGCGTCATTTCCGGCAACGTATTTTACTAAATAGATATAAAAAGAGATCCTGGTGACAGGCTACCCTGGATGGTGTAGGCTTCTGGATGTCCAGACGTTTTTACTGATAGATGTGGGAGCTAGTCATGCCAATCAAAATTCCCGACCAATTGCCTGCTGCGGGTGTGCTGACCGAAGAAAATATCTTCGTGATGACAGACAGCCGTGCTGCGCATCAGGATATCCGGCCATTAAAAGTGCTGCTATTGAATTTGATGCCGAAAAAAATTGAGACGGAAATTCAATTGATGCGCATGCTTTCGAATTCACCATTGCAGGTGATCGTGGATCTGTTGCGTATCGATGACCGGGAATCTAAAAATACGCCGAAGATCCATGTTGAGACCTTTTATCAGGATTTTGACCAGATCAAAGATAATAAATATGACGGTCTGATCATCACCGGTGCACCGTTGGGTTTAGTGCAGTTTAGTGACGTCGTTTATTTTGATACGTTGGTGAAGATCATTGAGTGGTCTAAACACAACGTTACCTCGACCCTGTTTCTTTGTTGGGCAGCCCAAGCGGCATTAAAAGTGCTGTATGGCCTGGAAAAACAGACCCGCGATGTGAAATTGTCAGGGGTTTATTATCACCGCAAACTGGAGCAACAAGATCCGCTGGTGCGTGGGTTTGATGATGTGTTTCTGGCTCCGCATTCCCGTTATGCCTCTTTTGATGGCGATTTTGTTCGGGCGAACACTGATTTGCGTATCTTTGCGGAATCAGATGAAGCGGGTGTCTATCTGGCTGCCAGTAAGGACTGTCGTCAGGTGTTTGTTACCGGTCATCCAGAATATGATGCCGATACCTTGCACCATGAATATCATCGTGATTTAGCAGCGGGTATCGACCCTCTCATTCCGGCTAATTATTACCCGAACAACAACCCAGACAATCAGCCTCACCATAGCTGGCGCAGTCATGGGCATCTGTTATTCTCTAATTGGCTGAACTATTACGTTTATCAGCTGACACCGTTTGATTTAAATACACTGACGCATAAATCAAACGAAAGTAATTGGGAAATTTAGTTCCACCCCCGTCTCAGTTATGATGGTGTTGTCCCTGCTAGGATGCCGGACAACCCCGTTTCAGAATTATCTGCATCACCGATATTGAGGAAGCCCCCGTGGTCGTAAAGGTAAATACATCAGCACTGCATCAGTCATTACAGGAACGTATTCTGCTCATTGATGGTGGCATGGGCACCATGATCCAAAGTTATCAGCTGCAAGAGGCGGACTTTCGTGGTGAGCGTTTTGCCGATTGGCCTTCCGATCTCAAAGGCAACAACGACTTATTAGTGCTGACTAAGCCTGATGTGATTGCGGCGATCCATGATGCTTATCTGGCGGCCGGGGCAGATATTCTGGAAACCAACAGCTTTAACGCGACACGTATCGCGATGGCTGATTATCAGATGGAAGAGTTGTCGGCGGAAATCAACCGTGAAGCAGCTCGTCTGGCACGTAAAGTGGCGGATGAATGGAATGCTAAAACGCCGGAAAAACCGCGTTTTGTGGCAGGTGTATTAGGCCCAACCAACCGTACCGCCTCTATTTCACCGGATGTGAATGACCCTGGCAAACGTAACGTTACCTTTGATGCTTTGGTAGATGCGTATAAAGAATCGACTGAAGCGTTAATCGAGGGTGGCGCTGATATCATCATGATTGAAACTATCTTTGATACGCTGAATGCCAAAGCTGCTTTCTTTGCGGTTGATACTGTTTTTGAAAAACTGGGCTTCAAATTACCGGTGATGATCTCAGGCACCATCACCGATGCCTCTGGGCGAACACTTTCAGGGCAGACGACCGAAGCTTTCTATAACTCGTTGCGTCATGCCGAACCGTTATCGTTTGGTCTGAACTGTGCACTGGGCCCGAAAGAGCTGCGTCAATATGTGCAGGAACTGGCACGTATTTCAGAAACTTATGTCTCTGTGCATCCGAATGCGGGTTTGCCTAACGCATTTGGTGGTTACGATCTGGAAGCCAATGAAATGGCCGACCATATTCGGGAGTGGGCCGAATCAGGTTTCCTAAATATGGTCGGTGGTTGCTGCGGCACCACTCCTGAGCATATTCGTGCGATGGCAAAAGCGGTGGAAGGAATTAAACCGCGTGAGCTGCCTAAATTACCTGTCGCTTGTCGTCTGGCGGGGTTGGAACCGCTGATTATTGATGAAAACTCCATGTTCGTGAACGTCGGTGAGCGAACCAACGTCACCGGTTCTGCCAAATTCAAACGCCTGATCAAAGAAGAGCAATATGACGAAGCGCTGGATATCGCACGTCAGCAAGTGTTGAGTGGTGCGCAGATCATCGATATCAACATGGATGAAGGCATGTTGGATGCGCAAGCCTGTATGGTGCGTTTCCTGAACCTGATTGCCTCTGAGCCGGATATCTCACGTGTACCAATCATGATTGACTCTTCCAAATGGGAAGTGATCGAGGCGGGCCTGAAGTGTATTCAGGGTAAAGGTATTGTTAACTCGATTTCCATGAAAGAAGGGGAAGAGAAGTTCATCGCGCAAGCGAAATTGCTACGTCGTTACGGTGCGGCAGTCATTGTCATGGCGTTTGATGAAGTCGGGCAGGCGGATACTCGTGCGCGTAAATTCGAGATTTGTCAGCGGGCGTATAAGATCCTGACTGAACAAGTCGGTTTCCCGCCGGAAGATATTATTTTTGACCCGAATATCTTTGCTGTTGCCACCGGTATTGATGAACACAACAACTACGCGGTTGATTTCATCGACGCGGTTAAAGACATTAAAACCAATTTACCACATGCCATGATTTCCGGCGGTGTGTCTAACGTGTCGTTCTCATTCCGCGGTAACGATCAGGTTCGTGAAGCGATCCACTCGGTGTTCCTCTATTACACCATTAAAAATGGTATGGACATGGGGATCGTGAATGCCGGTCAGTTGGCGATTTATGAAGACATTCCGGCTGAGCTGAAAGAAAAAGTCGAAGCGGTGGTGCTGAATACTCATGCCGGTGCGACCGAAGAGTTGCTGGCGATAGCAGAGAAATATCGTGGTGGTGCAGCACAACAAGCGATTGATCCTAGAGAACAGGAGTGGCGCAGCTGGCCGGTCGATAAACGACTGGAACATGCGTTAGTCAAAGGCATCACTGATTTTATTGATGAAGACACCGAAGAAGCTCGTCTATTGGCAGCAAAACCGATTGAGGTGATTGAAGGCCCATTGATGGCGGGTATGAATGTGGTCGGCGATCTGTTTGGTGCCGGTAAAATGTTCCTACCGCAGGTGGTTAAATCGGCGCGCGTGATGAAACGTGCCGTGGCGTATTTACAGCCTTATATTGAACAAGGCAAGAGTGCGGGTCAGAGCAACGGCAAGATTGTCATGGCGACAGTCAAAGGTGACGTGCATGACATCGGTAAAAACATTGTCGGTGTGGTGCTGCAATGTAATAACTACGAAATTGTCGATCTGGGCGTCATGGTCTCTTGCGAGAAAATTTTGCAAACCGCCAGAGAAGTGAATGCCGATATTATCGGTCTGTCAGGTCTCATCACGCCATCGCTGGATGAAATGGTGCACGTTGCCAAAGAGATGGAACGCCAGGGCTTTAAGATCCCGCTGATGATTGGTGGTGCGACGACATCGAAAGCGCATACTGCCGTAAAAATTGAACAAAATTACAGTGAAGCGGTGGTGTATGTTTCTAACGCTTCGCGTGCGGTGGGTGTCGTGCAAAATCTGCTAAGTGCCGAGCAGAAGGCTCCATTTGTTGAACGCTTACGCGAAGAATATGCACGCGTGCGCGAGCAGCACAGTCGCAAACAACCACGTACTCCGCCAGTGACGCTGGAAGCGGCCCGCGCTAATGGGTTGCAGCTGGATTGGCAGAATTATCAGCCGCCTAAACCCAATATGTTGGGTATCAAAGTGGTTGACGATGTCTCGATTGCGACGCTGCGTGAATATATCGACTGGACACCATTCTTCCTCAGTTGGGAGCTGGCCGGTAAATTCCCACGCATCTTACAAGATGAAGTGGTGGGTGACGAAGCCACTCGCTTGTATCACGATGCGTTAGCGATGCTGGATCGGTTGCAGGCTTCCGGTGAAGTAAAAGCCAGTGGCATCATCGGTCTGTTTGCGGCGAATCGTATTGGTGATGATGTTGAAATCTACACCGACGAGTCTCGCAGCCAAGTGTTGCAGACATTCCACTTCCTGCGTCAGCAAACAAATAAAGCGATGCAGGCGCGTGACGGTGAGGTATTCCCGAACTACTGTCTGGCGGACTTTATTGCGCCGAAAGAGAGTGGTGTAGCTGATTACTTCGGTGGTTTTGCTGTCACCGGTGGTATCGGCGAAGCTGTTTTGGCGGAAGCCTATAAGGTGGCGGGTGATGATTACAATGCGATCCTCATTCAGGCGGTTTGTGATCGTCTGGCGGAAGCGTTTGCGGAATATCTGCATGCGCAGGTGCGTAAAGAATATTGGGGTTATGCTGCTGATGAAAATCTGAGTAACGATGATTTGATCCGTGAGAACTACCAAGGTATTCGCCCCGCACCGGGTTATCCGGCTTGTCCGGAACATACCGAGAAAGGCTTGCTGTGGCAGTTACTCAATGTCGAACAAGCTATCGGTATGCAACTGACCGACTCGTATGCCATGTTGCCTGCCGCTGCGGTATCGGGTTTCTATTTCAGTCATCCGCAAAGTAAATATTTCGCCGTAGCAGGGATCCAAAAAGATCAGGTAGAAGATTATGCGCAACGTAAAGGCATGACACTGAGCGATGCTGAGCGTTGGTTGGCGCCTAATCTGGGTTACGATATAGAATAAAGTGACATTTTATTTATTATATTTGGGCCTGCATGCAGGCCCCTGTTTGTTTTTTCGTCTAAAATATATACAAAGTGTAAACGTAGATCACAAGAAACATATTTTTTGGAAAAGTCATTAAACCGAGCATTGAACTAATAATCTAAGCCCGATACTCTGACTTCCTTGGCAAGAGGGCAACTTCTATTTATACAAATAATTAAAGGATAGCGGGTATGCAAAAAAATATACTGATTGTAATAGATCAAGCCGTAAATCAATGTCTTGACATGGATTTGTCTAAATTCAATCAGCTTGAGATTATTGTTGGTGCCAGTCAAAAAACGTTACCTGTTGAATTTGTAAGAGAGTTACTTCGCATTCAAACTAAATGTGGTGTGCCTGTTGATCTGTTGTCAACGAAAGGTAAAGGCGCTCATCATGTAGAAATGTATCTGGCGTGGTTATTAGGCCGTCATATTGAAAAAATGCCTGATGCATATATCACTGTTATTGCTAATGATATCGATGCCGATAGTCTGTTAGAAAATTGTATTGATGAAGAATATCACGATCGTATCTGCGTGATTCAAGATAAATCAGCCTCTGCTGACTCAGCGCTTTCAGAAACGCCTGCAGTTAAGTCAAACGAGTTAGCATTTGAAAAACCGGCGACGAAGAAAGCACCTATTGAAATTGTACATAACGAACCTGTTGTAGCTGAAGAAAAAGTTAAGCAGGCGGATAACAAGTTGATCTCTAAACTGATGGAGCGGAAAGAGATTCTGGAAGCGCGTCATCCGATCACCGGTGAGCCACTGCCTGAACCATTACATAAATAATGGCTTCAGTTAATTGTTCGGGGCTGCAATGACGCAGCCCGTTTCTCAACGCCAACGCGAGCAAGATGCGTTGGCGTGGTTTTTTAAGCACCCGCCTCATATTCCTGACTTACATTGTAAAGTCGCTGAATTATCCGATCTCCCTGCGTTATTACATCTGGAACGCTATTGTTTTAACCCGTATCTGGCATTTGGCCGGCGGCGCTGGCGTTATTTGATTTCAAAATCGTGTTGCTCGACTATTTTGTTATTTCAGCAAGAAACACTGGTGGCTTACCTTTGTTTGCTGCCACATCGGGGCTGGTGTGGTCTTGAAGTTCGTGCACTGGCAGTGCATTGGTTACACCGCAAAAAAGGGGTAGGGCGTTGGCTGATACACTTGAGCCAGCATCTTGCTCAGCAATGGAAGTTACGCTCGATATATTTGTCGGTAGATTGTGAAAACATGCCGGCCCGAACGTTATATGAACAGATGGGCCTGCAAATCTCAGGTCAGTTGGCCGACTATTACGGCCTGGACCGACATGGGCTGCGTATGCGTTTTAATGTCGGGTCACATGATACAAAAACTATGTGACTGGGGTGAGTGAACACAGTCAACGACGCTGCAACTTCAAGAACAAAGGGTAGAAAGTTGTTCTGCTGTACTACGGGTATTTAAACGATATTGATGCGGCGTCACCCCCACTAGTTTATGAAACGACTCGTAGAAGCGACTCATTGCGCTAAAACCGGTGGTTAACGAGATATCTAAGATGGAGCGATTACTTTCCGCCAGTAATGCCCGCGCATGGTTGATTTTCATCATGGTGATGTGATCTTTGATGGAATAACCCATCACCTGTTTAAACAAGTTCATTGCATAATTCGGGTGCAGTTGCACCTGCACGGCCACTTCATTTACCCGGATCGCTTCATGATAGTGGGCGGCAATAAAACTCAGCATTTGCTGAATGTAGCGAATTTTCCGTTCATTCATCTGCAGGCTGTGCAGTTTACCGGGGGAGGTGTGCAGCAGCTCTTGCCAGCCTGACACGGCGACCCGCTTCATCATTAACGTGATCTCTTCTTGCATCAGCTGATACAAACCATACGAACTACTTTTGCTATCGTTATGCCAGCGGCGTAATTCGTGGCTGCCAAACAGATCTTTCACATTCGAGATAATGACACTGCCATGCAGGATTTTATTTAACAGCAGATCGTCCACCGGCAGGCCCAAAAAGCGCGACAGTGGAATATTGATCACACCCATCTGCGAGCAATTTTCACAGGCGATCAGCCGATGCGGGATCACACCCCAGAACACGCCAATATGGCCTTCCGGCAGTTGGATCTGCTCACCATTGATCAGATAACGCACCGGGCCGCCAAAGGGAATATTCACTTCCACTTGGCGGTGCCAGTGATAGCCCGGCATATCGCCGGGCTGACGGAATTCAACGCTTAGTACTTCATCAGCTTGTAGCCAGCTTAATGGGCTGATTTCCGCTGGGTCTTGCATTTATAACTCCTGTCATACCATTCCTACTTGAAGTTACAGCGCCGTTCACTTGTCGTTTTGCTGTAACTTCAAATACTGTGGGTATAGATGATTTTTAAGTGTTGCCAGCCGCCAAAATTTCTTCAATTCGTGATAACTCTTTCGCGCTGAGCTCACAGAAATGAGGCGCAGCAATTGCATCATCAATCTGACTGGTTTTACTGGCACCGATCAATACGGAAGTGATCGCTGGTTGGCGCAACACCCACTGCAAGGCCATTTGCACCAGCTTCTGACCACGCAGAAATGCCAGATGATTCAGCTCTTCAATGACTTTGAGTTTGGCATCGGTAATATCGGTGGTTTTGAGATAACGACCATCTTTCGCCACGCGAGAATCATCCGGAATACCGTTCAGATAACGATCGGTGAGCAGACCACCGGCCAGTGGTGAAAACGCGATGCCACCGATCTGTTCTTCCGATAAGACATCCAGCAAACCGTTTTCGACCCAGCGTTCAAACATCGAGTATTTGGGCTGGTGGATGACGCACGGCGTGCCCAATGATTTTAAAATCTGCGAAGCGCGTTTCGTCAGTTCCGCCGGATAGTTGGACAGCCCGACATATAATGCTTTGCCTTGACGTACGATCAGATCTAACGCCGCCATAGTTTCTTCCAATGGCGTATTTGCATCGGGGCGGTGATGATAAAAAATATCCACGTAATCCAGTTTCATCCGGCGCAGGCTTTGGTCCAGGCTGGACACCAGATATTTTTTACTGCCACCATCACCATACGGACCATTCCACATTGGATATCCCGCTTTAGTTGAGATGATCAACTCGTCACGATAGGCACGCAGGTCTTGCTGCAGGATGCGCCCGAAATGCTCTTCGGCGGTACCTGGTGGTGGGCCATAGTTATTAGCCAGATCGAAGTGGGTGATACCACAATCAAATGCGTGTCGGATCAGTTTGCGGCTGTTGTCCTGATTGGCGGTATCACCAAAATTATGCCAAAGGCCAAGACTGATACGCGGTAATTTCAGTCCGCTTTGGCCACTACGGCGGTAATGCATCTGGCTATAACGTTCTTCATTCGGCAAATAATCCGACATGCTTTCCTCCGGTATTCATTGCTAATTATTCGATCAGGCGGCTACCTCAAATGCGGCTCGGATCAGTCGTCGGGTATATTCCTCTTTTGGGTTATCCATCACCGTGACGGTATCGCCCATTTCGACTAAATCTCCATGGCGCATCACCATGACCCGGTGGCATAACGCTCTGACTACCCGTAAATCATGGCTGATAAACAAGAAGGAAAGATTATGTTTTTGCTGCAATTGTCGTAACAATTGAATGATCTGATTTTGCACCGACAGGTCGAGCGCCGAGGTGGGTTCATCCAGCAAGATGAATTCGGGTTCCATGGCGATGGCTTTGGCAATGGCGATGCGCTGACGTTGGCCACCGGAGAATTCATGCGGGAAACGATCGAGTGCAAACGGCGCTAAACCTGATTCCTGTAACGCTTGGATCGCCCGTTGTTCACGGTCATTGTCGTCTTTACCAATACCATTAATGATCATACCTTCCTGAATGATCTGGCGTACGGTCATGCGCGGATTCAGTGAAGAGAAGGGGTCTTGAAATACGATCTGCATCCGTTTGCGCAGCGGGCGCATCGCTTTACGGTCGCGATCATGCAGTGTCATGCCGTCGTAAATCAGCTCACCGTCTGAATCGAGCAGCCGTAAAATCGCGTGACCGAGTGTGGTTTTACCGGAACCTGATTCGCCAACGATCCCCAGTGTTTCGCCTCGACGCAGTGTCAGATCAAGCCCTTTTACCGCCTTAAAGCATTTTTCTGGGCGGCGTAACCACCAGTTGCCCGGTTCCGTGACAAACGAGACCTGAACGTTTTTACCTTCCAATAAAACGGGGTTATCGGCAGGAACTTCTAGGGCGGTGCCTTTCGGTTCGGAATTGAGCAGATGTTGCGTATAACCGTGTGTTGGGTTGGTAAACAGGCTTTCGGTTTCGTTGTTTTCCACCACCTTACCGTGCTGCATCACATACACCCAGTCGGCGTATTTACGCACAATGGTTAGGTCGTGCGTGATCAGCAAAACCCCCATCTGAAATTTTTCCTGCAGCCGTTTTAGCAAGTTAAGAATTTCTGCCTGCACGGTGACATCCAATGCGGTGGTGGGTTCGTCGGCAATCAGTAGATCGGGTTTATTCGCCAATGCCATGGCGATCATCACACGCTGACGCTGACCACCTGACATCTGATGCGGATATTGGTCGATGCGTTTTTCCGGATCGGGCAGTTGCATTTCAGTCAGCAGTGAGAGCACCTGTTCGCGCAGGGCTTGTTTGGAAATTGTGCGGTCATGCTCGCGGATAATTTCACCGATCTGATCGCCTACGGTGTAGATCGGGTTCAGCGAGGTCATCGGTTCCTGAAAGATCATGCCGATTTTTTTACCGCGGATTTTACGCATGTCCTGCTCGTTATAGGCGCTCATATCTTCGCCTTGCAGGGTAATGCGCGTTGCTTTACCGACAATGGCACTTTTCGGCAACAGCTTCATCAGCACGCGGGCGGAGATCGATTTGCCAGAGCCGGACTCACCAACCAGTGCTACGGTCTGGCCTTGGTAAATTTTGAAGGAAACATCGCGCACGGCTTGCGCAATGCCGCCTTCGGTTTTGAAATCGACCTGAATATTTTCGGCGTTTACCAACAGGGTTTGTTCGTTCATCTTAAAATCCTCAATTAACGACCTGAGTACGGATCAACCGCATCGCGCAGACCGTCACCGGCAGCGTTGAACACTAATACTGACACCAGAATGAAACCGACCGGTGCCAGCAACCAAGGGTAAGAACCGAGCACCTGATAATCGCGTGCGGCATTCAACAACAGACCCAGACTGATCATTGGCGGTTGCACACCGACACCTAAGAAACTCAGGAAACTTTCGGTCAAAATAAAGGTTGGGATCATGCCAGTGGCCACCACAATCACATGTGATAATACGTTTGGCAGAATGTGATGCACAACGATACGCCCATCAGAAGCACCGGCAGCAATGGCTGATTTCACATAGTCCATTTCGCGTAATACCAGTGCTTTACCGCGCACTTCCCTCGCCAGTTGTGCCCATTTCAGGCAACCGAGCAGCAGTACGAATAGGATAAAGGTAGTTTTTGGCGATACCGTTTTCGGTAAAATCGCGATGACCGACAGATAAAGCGGTAACTCAGGAAACGCCAGCATCAACTCAACGACGCGTTGGATCCATAAGTCGGCTTTGCCACCCAGATAACCGGAGGTAATACCCACCAAACTACCGACTACCACACAGATGGTGGTGATCAATCCAGCCATGAGCAAGGTGACGCCCATGCCGTGGAAGATACGGCTCAGTTCATCACGTCCCATACCGTCTGTGCCCAGCAGATAAATACGTTGATTATCTTGGGCGGAAAACAGGTGTGTGTTTAGTGTCATCCCCAGAAAGTTGTATTCCCAACCTTCACTGAAAAATTGCAGATACACTTTTTTCTCGGTGTTCAGCGCATATTTCGCTTCAAATGTTTCCGGATCAAATGTGGTTTCATACGGATAAACAAATGGGCGGACAGAGAAACCATCATCATTGAAAAAATGAATCGATTGCGGAGGTAGATAGACGCTTTCGTTACTGCGTTCCGCCGGATCTTGTGGTGCAAAAAAAGAAGCGAAAACAGCCAGTACCAACATCGCCACAATCAGCCACATAGAAACCAAGGCCAGTTTGTTACGTTTAAAACGACGCCATACCAATGCGATATAACGTTCATCGGTGCTTTTTGGCCGCTCGCGAGGGTCTTGTTCCAGAATAATTTCAGACTGCATAGTTTTCTCCACGGTTAAACCCTCTTATCAAGACAGGCGGACACGAGGGTCCAGTAAAGCCAGTACGACATCTGCAATCAGGTTGCCGATAACCAGTGTGGCTGCCAATATCAGCATGAACGAGGCCACCACGAAGACGTCTTGGTCATGCATTGCTTGTACGATCAGAGGGCCAACCGTTGGCAGAGCAAACACAATGGCGATTTCCAGTTCACCGGCAATCATGTAGGGCAGGGCAACGCCCTGAAACATGATCATCGGATGTAGTGCATTAGGTACGATGTGGCGGAACAATACCCGCATTGGTGACAGCCCTTTGGCACGGGCAGTTTCAACATATTGTGCCTGCATGACATCAAGCATATTCGAACGCATAACACGCAGGTTTTGCGCCATGCCACCGAAAATGGCGACTAAAAGCACTGGCCAGATATGCACCAGTAAATTGCCAAATTTCGCTAAACTCCACGGTGCCATGGTGTATTCCGGTGAAAATAGCGCGGCGATGTTGGTTGAACCGAAGTGGAACACCAGCAGATAGAGCATGATCAACGCCAACACAAAACGCGGTGTCGTCATGCCGATAAAAGCGAAAATAGTCACGAGCGTGTCGGCAATGCTGTATTGTCGGGTGGCGACAAAAATGCCGAGCAGTGTCCCCACCACGGTAGAACCAAAATGACACATTAGCGCTATCAGCAAGGTCATTGGCAGTCGATCCATAATCAACTGGCTGATCGGTTTGTTATAGGTGTATGAATCGCCAAAATCACCTTTAGTCACAATCTTGCCAATCCAATGGATGTATTGCACTGGCAGAGGGGCATTCATACCGTGTTCTTCCCGGTAGTTATCTGCCATTTTCTGAGCATCTTGCTCGCTCATCCCCGACATCGTGATCGCTTGGCTTTTCAACCGATCAGCATAATCGCCCGGTGGAACTTGGATTAAGAAAAACGAGATCATACTGAGAATGAGTAATAACGGGATCGCAGCCAGTAAACGCTTGATGATAAAACTAAACATAGTGCATTCCTTGTTAAAGGCCGGTCACGACAGCAAGCTGTGACCGGTTTGTTAACTTACCCTTCGTACTTGAAGCTACAGTGTCGTTGACGGCGTTCTTCCCCCCAATCACATAGCATCTCTATGCTCATGGGGAGACATTCACTTGTCGCCTTGCTGTAACTCTAATTACTTTGGGTATACAACTTGTTGATTCACCGATTACTCAGGTAATTTGCCAGGCATTAACTCTTCCACAGGCGCAGATTTCGGATCGATCCAGATCCGTTCACGCATGATGGAATCTTCCGCCCACTGGAAGCTCATGATTGGCGTTCCTGGTGGCACGTTTTTCAGGCGTTTGTTCAGGATCAATGCACCCGGAACAGAAACCAGACCAACGTGGTAGGCATTTTCTGTAAATACCTTGTTGTATTTATTGAGGACCTCCAGCTGTTTGCTCAAGTCAGGTTCGTGTTGGAACTGATTGATCAATGTCACCAGATCTTTTTCAAACGGCAGCAGGTTTTGTGGTTTGGCCTTGGTGCCTTTATGCCAGTAAGGGGTTTGGTCATGCACCGGTGCTAATGCTTCGGCCAGCTGGATCGGCTGAATATATTCATTGTCATTGCGACGAATGAAGAAGTCATAACTGCTGGCACCTAAAGTGGCATCCACCTGCGCTCCCTGCATTGGGCGAGGGATCAGTTTTATGCCCACTTCACGCAGCATCGAGACCAACCCTTCTGACATTGATGTTTCACTCGGGCCATCGGGTGTCACCATGGTGATTTCCAGATCCTTACCCTTCATCGGGCCATCGGTCCAATTCACAATGCCGTTACCATCGGTGTCTTTTAAGCCGATATCAGCCAATAACTCTTTGGCCAGTTTCGGGTTGTAACCGTAATAAACTACGGAGCCATCGTTGACGACACCTTCTGGATAGAGACCACCGGCATAAGGGCGCGCAAATGGGCCTCGAACCATCGCTTGTCCCAGTGCATTACGATCAATGGCATGGCTGATGGCTTGGCGGAATTTCAACTGGCGATTCAACAGACGAATGGCTTTTTCGCGCTCATCGGTGGCACCCAGATCTTCTGACAAGTTCATGAACAGTGACCAGCCGAGGAAGCGAGGGCTGAAATCGAGGCGTGCAGGGGAGTTAGCCTGTTTCGATTTTTTGATCGATTCAACGTAGTTGGTCGGGTTTTCCATGTTGGCGTAATCGGCATTACCGGCCACGGTTTGCACTTCACGATCGGTCCAGGTCGACAGTTTGAAGCGCAGTTCATCCATGTACGGTAACTGCTGACCTTTTTCGTCGACCTTCCAGTAGTAAGGGTTACGGCGTAGTACGATCATCTGATCGGCTTTGTGATAAACCGGCGCCCAAGCACCCATGGTGACAACCGGGACTTTGTCGGCCGGTAAGGCATTGGCGTAACTGCTGTAGGTGGCGTCTTTGTTGTATTTAGGGTGGAACTGTTTCAGCACATGCGCAGGGCCGGGACACATACGGAAGAAGGCCATGCTATACAGATATTGGGTTGGGCGTGGTTCTTTGAAGGTCCAGCGAATGGTGTTTTTATCCACGGCTTCCAGTGTGGTGCCTTTGCCATAAGTATCGGCATTCGCCCATGCGGTAACATGCGGATCAAGAATGTTGTCATTCCACAGGAACATTACGTCATCAGAAGAGAAGGGTTTACCATCCGACCATTTGGCATCTTCAATCAGATGCATAGTGAGTTGTTTGCCATCATCAGACCATTCCCAACTTTTGGCCAGATTAGGCAATGGAGTCTGCTCTTCTTTCTTAATGGTCGTTAACGGGCCGGTACGGGTCAGACATTCTGCCACGGTATATTCAGTGCCACCCCAGCCTGAATTTTTACCCGCGTTATAGTTCCAGCCTTCTGGGCGACCACCGCTAACCATACGGAACACACCGCCATACACACCGGGGCCATCGGGCATGCCTTTGCTGTTAAATACCATCGGCTCTTTGGGCAAACGATCTTTGACCGGCGGTAATTTGCCTTCTTTCACCAGTTTATTGACCCATTCAGGTTCAGAATAAGAAGGCAGTGCTTTGTACACCATCAGATCTTTTTGTGATAACAACATCGCTTTCCCTTGGCCAGGGAATGGCTGTGCTTTGGGGAGCGCTGATGGTTGTGCATCTGCGGCAAAGGCATTAGGCACTATGCCGAGTACACCTGCAACGCAAAGTGACAACAAGCTGACTTTGAATGTGTGTTGTTTCATTCGCTTATCCTTGTATATTTACTTAGCGAGATTTCTCTCTGTCTAACCTGAAGCAGCTACGGCACAACGTTTCTTCCGTATACAGGTCTTGATTGTTTGGGTAAGCAGCAATGTGCTTACACGGCGTCCAATTTGATTAATAACGCGCTTTCAGGGTCTAACACCGGTAACGCGATCCCCGCTTTTGCCAGCCAGGCGCCGCTGAGCGTCATCTCTTCATCCAGCCACAACGGTAGTTTTTTCATCACGCCACCGGTGCGCATACTGGCCGGTTGATCTAATACCGAGAGGCGATAGTGTTTAGTCGGATCAAGCCCAGCCAAACGAGCGTTACCAGAGAGGGTATAAGTCGGCATCGCCAGCTGGCTGAACAGGAACACGGCACTGGATTGGTCTTGCGCAATCACGCCATTGATTTGCAAAGCCGGATCATGATGGTCGATGCGTACCACCTTGCCGCTGTGCAGTAATGGCCGAAGCTGTTTGTGCAATGCGATGTAATGAGTAAAACCGGCTTGTTCTTCGGCACTCTCTTTGACCGGGTCGAGCTCCACACCCATATGACCAAACAGGGCGGTTAAACCACGGAAACCGATGCTGTGAGTACGGCGTGTGCAGTGGCAATGACGACCACCGATGTGCGAACCCATCACTTCTGGCGGGAAGAAATAACTCATACCGCGCTGGATCTGCTGACGCTCTAACGCATCGTTGTTATCGGAGGTCCAGAAGCGATGGGTGCGTTTCAGGATCTCATAATCAATTCGACCACCACCGGACGCGCACGATTCAAATTCGACTTTCGGATGGCGCTGGCGCAGCTCATCAAACAGGTCATACAGTGCCTTGGTCTGACCATCTAATGCAGCGTAACCATCATGACCAGGTTGCACGACTTCACGGTTCATATCCCATTTCACATAGGCGATATCGTAGCTACCAAGCATGGCGTCGAGACGTTCCAGCAGGTAATCGAAAACTTGCGTTTTTTGCAGATCCAACACGTATTGAGAACGACCGGTAGGTTGTTGATAGCCGTCTAATGCCAATAACCAATCCGGATGTGCGCGGAACAGATCAGAATCAGGGTTAATCATTTCCGGTTCAAACCAGATACCAAATTCCATTCCCAAATTGCGTACATGAGCTACGACAGGTTCCAGACCATTCGGATATTTGTTGGTGTCCAGATACCAGTCACCTAATGCGGCCAGATCATTGTTACGGCCTTTAAACCAGCCATCATCGATGATGAAACGCTCGACACCCAACTCAGCGGCGCGACTGGCCATCTGCATAATGTATTCTGGGTCGTGATCAAAATAGATCCCTTCCCAGGTGTTCAAATGCACAGGGCGCGCTTTGTGATCAGGAAATTGAATTATCTGTTTACGCACAAACTGATGGAACGCATGGCTCATACCATTCAAACCTTGCGCACTGTAGGCGGCATATACCCACGGTGTGCTGATGCTTTCGCCTTCGGCCAGCGTAATTTCACCAGAGAAATAGAGTGCTTCTGCTTGTACAAAACGTCGACCGTCGGTTTTTACATCGGAGCGCAAGCGGTGATTACCGCTCCAAGCCAGATGGAAACCCCAGACTTCACCTTGTTGTTCGCTGAAACTGGCCGTTCCTTGCATAAAGCCGGGGAAATATTCGTGGGAAGTACGACCACGGCGATTTTCCTGCTGATAACCACCGTGTTTCACTTTGAGGCGATGTGGCTGGAACTCACGGACCCAGCGTCCGTGAAACGCCATTAACTCGTCTGCACGTTCAGGTAAGGGCAGCGTCACGGCTAAACGATCAACCTGATAAGTTGCCGATTTCTGGTTGGTCAGCGTGTTACGAACCTGCAAGACATCGGTTTGCGAGTCTAATTTCAGCTCACAAACCAGTTTTAAACCGGCGATCTGATCTTCGGTCGTGATCAGCAGATGATTACCGTTTTGCTGAATAGTTTTGAATTCGAATACAGGTGACCAATCCAGCCCCTGACGATTACCTTCTATACTAGGGCTGCTGAATACACCGCGCCCGTGTTCCGGGCTGATTGTTACGGGTGTATCGACATCCAAACGACCATTCGGTACCGCACGTTTTACGGCCTGAATTGCAGCAGCTTCCACACCAGATATTTTGTCGCCCCAATATAAAATCTCAACGACTGGTTGGGTCTGAATGATCAGGTCAGACGTGTTGCCTTGCAGATGAACTACGCTTTCCTTCATTGATTTAATGCTCCGCCAGAAATAAGTTGCAATGGTAAATCTGATGGCTGAAAGATATTCCAAAACGTTTCGGATCAATACCGAAACGTTTTGGATTTGTGATTAGACGCAAAATGGCGGTAAAAAAGAGAGATTAAATGCGATCTGTGTAACGTTTTGTTACGCAGGGTTTGCGGATAGATAACGCTAAGAACGTGGGTTAACGAGCAATGAAAAAGGAATATTTCAGCGGATTGGTGGCGAAACGGTATCACCTAAAATAATTTTTGCTTGCCATAACACTTGCAGTTTTTCCGGCGATTCACCATTAATCAACGCAACCACCATATCGGAGATCTGTTTGCCGATTACCGCAGTCGTCGATAGTTGCACAAAGGTCACGTTATATTTCAATAAGGAGTCTGGCGGCAGCCCATCATAAATAATGACCGAGATATCTTTACCCGGAACAAGCCTGGCATCTTGCATGGCGGTCAGTGCGCCGTCACCAATCATACTGTTATCGACTAACAATGCGGTAGGGCGGTGAGGGCTGTTTATCAATGCCTGCATCGCGTTGTAACCACCGCAACGATTCATCGTCGTTGATAGCACGCATGACTGATCGACCGCTAAGCCAGCTTCCTGCATTTCCTGCAAAAAACCTTGGCGACGTTGATTGATAAACGCCAGATTATCTTTGCCACCCAGATAAGCAATATGCTCATGTCCTGCCGCAATCAAGTGTTTTACGGCTAACCGGCTGGCATTTTCACAATCAAAATCAAACCAGGCATACGGGGTTGCCAGATTACAGCGACCGAGTGCTAAAAAAGGGTGGCCTTTCGCGGCGAGATAATTGATGCGCGGGTCGTCTTCCTGCGTATCTGCCACAATCAAGGCATCCACACGGCGACTTTCCATCAGGCGGATATAAGGAAATTGCCCGCTATGTTCGGTGTCTGATACCATCAGCAAGTCGATATTGAAATTAGCTAACGCGCCGGTTAATGCACCAACAATTTCCAGTAAACTGGGGTCATATAACGCAGAGGCTGTCATTGGGTAAACTAAGCCTACCGCGTCGGTTCGGCCCATTTTTAAACGACGAGCGGACGCATTTGGCTGATAACCACGAGCTTCGGCTGCTGCCATGATCAGTTGTCGGGTGTGTTCAGCCACGTCACTGTAACCATTCAGGCCACGACTGACGGTGGTGATTGAAATACCTAATTCCTGAGCAATAGCTTTCAGCGACATAATTCTCTACAGCAAAAAGAGGATGCAATCCGAACTGACTACTGTATGGGATATGTATGCTCTTTTCCAGATTTCTGCTGTGAACGGCACAAATCACCGGTTAACTCTGTGAACTGACACAAAAAATAACGCCCCATGACGGGACGTTATTTTATTAACTCGGTGTATCAGCAGACAAAATTAATCGTCGATGCTGCGCAGCAGGCCGTTGATACCTACTTTAGAGCGGGTTTTCGCATCTACTTTTTTCACGATCACGGCAGCGTACAGGCTGTATTTGCCACATTTAGATGGCAGAGAACCTGAAACAACCACAGAACCAGCAGGCACTTTACCGTAGTGGATTTCGCCAGTTTCACGGTCATAAATACGGGTAGACTGACCGATGAATACGCCCATAGAAATAACGGAGCCTTCACCTACGATCACGCCTTCTACCACTTCAGAACGAGCGCCGATGAAGCAGTTGTCTTCAATGATGGTTGGGCCAGCTTGCAGCGGCTCCAGAACACCACCGATACCAACACCACCAGACAGATGCACGTTCGCACCGATCTGCGCGCAAGAACCGACAGTTGCCCATGTATCCACCATAGTGCCTTCACCAACGTATGCGCCGATGTTGACGTAAGATGGCAGCAATACTGCGTTGCGAGCGATGAAAGAACCTTTACGCACAGTTGCTGGTGGCACAACACGGATCGCTTCTTGTTTGAAGCGTTCCGGGGTGTAGTCAGCAAATTTCAAAGGCACTTTATCGTAATACTGAGTGCCTGCACCTTGCAGTGCTGCGTTATCATTGATGCGGAAGTACAGTAGAACTGCCTTTTTCACCCATTGATGAACTACCCATTCCCCAGCCAGCTTTTCAGCTACACGGATCTGACCTGCATCCAGCATGTCGATAGTTTGCAGCACCGCTTCACGAACAATCGGATCGACGCTAGTTGGCGTAATGGTATCGCGACGCTCAAATGCGTCGTCAATGATGCGTTGTAAGTCAGACATGTCTCTTTTCTCTCCCTAAAAAAACGGTTCTTTTTATCACATTTCGTCGGCGGGATTTAGTTTTTCAACTAATTTTTCTTCCAGCGTTTTCTTATCGGCATCCGTCAGTGGCGAACCATCCAGGCGTGACAGACTGAAAAAGTCTTCGACCCGTTCGCCAATAGTAGTGATTTTTGCCGCATGCACTTCAAATTCGCAGGCCTGGAATACCGAGCCGATCCGAGCTAATACCCCGGGGCTATCCAGTGCCACCAGTTCGATCAAGCTATGTTTATGGTCACCTTTAACGGGCAGATAAGTTACCCGGGTTGGCACATTAAATTGACGGTGCCGGCGAGACAAAGGGCGTGACGGCGGCAGGGCATATCCCGGGCGCGTCAATGCCTGCTCCAGTGACTGGATAATCATCGGTACGCGATCTGTCACCACCTGTTCACCATTTGGCTCCATCACTACAAACGTATCCATGACATAGTTTTCTTTCGAGCTCATGATTTGAGCATCGTGAATGTCGAGATTTTTGTGATCGAGAATGGCGGCGACCGTAGCAAACAGATTTGGCATATCCCGGCAATACAGGAAAATCTCACTACCGCCACGGGTTTTGTGGTTACCAAAGACAACCAACGGTTTTTCATTGTCAGCATGATCGAGAATATGCCGAGTATGCCAAGCAATTTGCTCCGAGCTGTGTCTTAGGAAGTAATCGGCTTTAAACTGTGACCACAGTTGGTTGACCTTTGGTTCGTCATAGCCCTGAATTTTCAGGATCAGCATGGCTTGGCGTTGGTTTTCGCGAATACGCAAACGCATATCTGGCGGGTTTTCCAACCCTTGACGTAATGCACGTTGTGTGACGAAAAATAACTCTTTCAGCAATGTGCCTTTCCAGTCATTCCATAAGGAATCATTGGTGGCACAAATGTCGGCCACGGTTAGGCAATAGAGATAGCCTAAGTGCTCTTCATCTCGCACAACACGAGCAAATTCCGTGATCACATCCGGGTCATAAATATCTCGGCGTTGCGCGGTAACTGAAAATAGTAGGTGGTTTTTCACCAGCCAGGCGACCAGACGCCCTTCATAACGATCCAAACCATGCAATTCACAGAAATAGATTGCATCGTTGGCGCCTAAATCAGAATGATCGCCACCACGTCCTTTGGCTATATCGTGGAACAGTGCCGCAATAAACAGTAATTCCGGTTTGTTTAGTCGATTGTATGTTTCAAAGAACAACGGATGCAGTTTGGCGCGTTCAGCTTGCTGGAAGCGATAAATGTTTTTCAGCAAACGATGCGTGTGTTCATCAACTGTGTAGGCATGGAACATATCAAACTGCATTTGCCCGACAATCTGGCTCCATTGCGGCAGATAGGCAGCCAAAATACCATGTTCATGCATCAGACTAAACGGCAGCGAAATACCACGTGGATGGCGTAAGATCGCCATAAACCGTTCGCGGCACTCTGGCAATTCTTGTAAGGCAATCACTAAACAGCGGCGGGCGTCACGTAAGGCTCGCAGGCAGGAAGAGTAGATCCCGGTAATATCTGGGTTCTCGGCAATCTGGTAGAACAGATCGAGAATGGTATGCGGCGCATCCTGAAAAATGGACGGTTCTAACACATCAATATGTGTACCGCGCAAAATGAAGTTTTCATTCAGTAACTTCGTTTTAGTCGACTCGTTCCCTAAAATGGCTTCGTCGAATAACTGCAGCAGCATCTCGTTTAGTTCAGTGATCCGGCGTACGGTCTGAAAGAAACGCTTCATCATCTGTTCTACCGGCGCATTCCCTTCACCGCGGTAACCCAGCATCTGCGCGACCATGCGTTGACGGTCGAATAACAGACGGTTGTCATTTTTTTGAATGGCTAAATGCAATGCAAACCGCACTCGCCATAGGAAATTTTGGCAATCTTGCAATTCCAGATATTCAGCACGATTTAAGAAGCCGAAACTGGTCATTTCCTGCAATGACATTGCGCCGTACTGGCGACGAGCAATCCAAGTAATGATTTGCAGATCACGTAAACCACCAGGGTTACTTTTTACATCGGGTTCAAGCAGAAAGGCGGTATCTTGAAATTGCTGATGGCGTAACAACTGTTCTTCGCGTTTGGCTCGGAAAAAGGCATCACTTGGCCAGAATTTGGATGGCTGTAATAACTCTTGTAAGCCATTAAAGGTGGCAACCGAACCACAAATCAGACGACTTTCCAGCAGATTCGTGGCAACGGTAATGTCTTCTTTACCTTGTTGCGTACACTCTTTTAGGCTGCGAACTGCGTGGCCGATATCCAGACGCAAATCCCACAGCAAAGTGAGAAATTGGCTGACGGTTTCGCCTTGCGCTGGCGTGATGGCTTTTTGGCTTAACACCAGAATGTCTATATCGGAATAGGGATGCAATTCAGCTCGACCATATCCGCCGACGGCAATCAGTGCCAGTGACGCATGTTTGTCGAGTCCAAATTTTTGCCACAAACGAGTTAGCAGCAGATCGGTAAACTCTGAGCGTGCAGCAACCAGTTCAAGGACGTCTTCCTGCGCCATAAACTGTTCTTGCAACCAAGTCTGCAGACGAGACAATAACTCTTTACAATGTGGGATAGTCAGTTGATCGTCAGGTATGGCACTCGGGTTAAGTTGTTCCGGAAGCATAAGCAATTCCAAAGGGTTAGGCTCCACATCATTGTAGAGCCGGGGTTGGATCAACTGTTATGAATAACGCGATCCAGCTCTTCATCCTTACGTAAAGTCAGGACTTCACATCCATCTTCGGTAACAAGCAAAGTATGTTCCCATTGTGCTGATAAGCTACGATCTTTCGTTACTACCGTCCAATCATCCTTCAACACGCTGCATTGCGGTTTACCAGCATTAATCATTGGTTCAATGGTAAAACACATACCTGCTTTGATAATGGCACCAGTGCCGGCTTTACCGTAGTGCAGAACCTGCGGTTCTTCATGAAAGCCTTTACCAATGCCATGACCACAATATTCTCGTACAACCGAATAACCAGAGCCTTCCGCATGCTTTTGAATGGCCGCGGCAAAATCACCCAAGCGCGCACCAGGTTTGACCATTTTTATCGCGAGATAAAGACACTCTTGTGCCACGCGGCAGAGGCGTTCGGCCAGAATACTGCCTTTACCAATGATGAACATTTGTGATGTGTCACCATGATAACCATCTTTAATGACGGTGATATCCATATTCACAATGTCGCCTTCTTTCAGTTTCTTATCTGCTGATGGAATGCCGTGACAAACGACATGGTTTATTGAGATGCAGGTGGATTTTGGAAAGCCGTGATAGTTGAGCGGTGCCGGAATGGCTTTTTGCACATTCACGATGTAATCGTGACAAATTTGATCCAACTCTTCGGTGGTGATACCGGCTTTCATATATGGGGCAATCATTTCCAGAACATCAGCCGCCAGCTGGCCAGCCACGCGCATTTTTTCGATTTCTTCTGGGGTCTTAATAATGATGGACATAATTATTCTCTGAACTGAAAACCTGTAACCGACCGACAGGTGTAAGTCCCCCGATTTTATAGACAATAGAAAATGAGTGCTAGTCTCAACAACAGTAAGAATGCGTATTAAACCAGAGAAGATGTGCTGTTTTACCCATTTGAAGTGGCGCACCTAGTGGGTTTATGGTATAAAGCGCGCCGAACGGAGAGTCTCTCCGATTTCATAAATTAATCATTACATACCACACACACATCTATAACCCGCTCCGGGGTGCCAATCATGGTCGGAGTGAGGGATGTGTGGAGGCCCAACCCCAAAGAGGAATAAAATGGCTAAAGTTTCTATGCGCGACATGTTGCAGGCAGGTGTTCACTTCGGTCACCAGACTCGTTTCTGGAACCCAAAAATGAAGCCGTTCATCTTCGGTTCTCGCAACAATGTACACATCATCAACCTGGAAAAAACTGTTCCAATGTTTGATGACGCGCTGAACTATCTGTCTAGCGTTGCTTCTAAAAAAGGCAAAATCCTGTTCGTTGGTACTAAACGTGCCGCTACTGAAGCAGTTAAAGAAGCAGCTCTGAGCTGTGACCAGTTCTTCGTTAACCATCGCTGGTTAGGCGGTATGTTGACTAACTGGAAAACTGTCCGTCAGTCAATCAAACGTCTGAAAGATCTGGAAGCTCAATCTCTGGATGGTACTTTCGAAAAGCTGACCAAGAAAGAAGCGCTGATGCGTACTCGCGAAATGGAAAAGCTGGAAAAGAGCCTGGGCGGTATCAAAGACATGGGCGGCCTGCCTGATGTTCTGTTCGTAGTTGACGCTGACCACGAACATATCGCAATCAAAGAAGCTAACAACCTGGGTATCCCAGTTGTATCTATCGTTGATACTAACTCTAATCCTGATGGCGTAGATTACATCATTCCAGGTAACGACGACGCAATCCGTGCTGTACAGTTGTACCTGAGTGCTGCAGCTGATTCCGTTCGCACTGCTCGTGAACTGGATATCGTTGCTCAAGCTGAACAAGACGGTTTTGTTGAAACTAACTAATTTTAGTTAGGCCCTGACAACAAATCGTACAGGTTTGAAGGGGCCCCTGTGGCCCCTTTTACTGTAACTGGCATTTACCTTAATTGAGGATGGATGACATGGCAGAAATTACTGCTGCAATGGTAAAAGAACTGCGTGAACGTACCGCCGCAGGCATGATGGATTGTAAAAAAGCACTGACCGAAGCAAATGGCGACATCGAATTAGCCATTGAAAACATGCGTAAATCAGGTCAGGCAAAAGCGGCTAAAAAAGCGGGCCGTATTGCAGCTGAAGGTGTGATCATCGCTCGTAGCGCTGGTAACACTGCAGTAATGCTGGAACTGAACTGCGAAACTGACTTCGTAGCTAAAGATGCAAGCTTCCGCGCTCTGGGCGAAAAAGTTGCTGACATCGCGCTGGCTGGCAAAATTGCTGATGTTGAAGCACTGAAAAATGCTGACTTCGGTAACGGTGAATCTGTTCAGGTAACTCTGAACAACCTGATCGCTAAAATCGGCGAAAACATGAACCTGCGTCGTGTTATGATCGTTGAAGGCGACAACCTGGGTACTTACATCCACGGTTCACGTATCGGTGTAGTAACCAAACTGGTTGGTGGCGATGTTGAGCTGGCGAAAGACCTGGCTATGCACGTTGCTGCAAACAGCCCACAATTCGTTAAACCTGAAGACGTTTCTGCAGAAGTCGTTGCAAAAGAACGTGAAATTCAGGTTGATATCGCGATTAACTCTGGCAAGCCAAAAGAAATCGCAGAAAAAATGGTTGAAGGCCGCATGAAGAAATTTACTGGTGAAATTTCTCTGACTGGTCAGCCATTTGTTAAAGATCCTTCAATTCTGGTTGCTGACCTGCTGAAACAGAAAGGTGCTGACGTTCAGGACTTTATCCGTTTCGAAGTAGGCGAAGGTATCGAAAAACAAGAAACCGATTTCGCAGCTGAAGTTCAGGCACAAATTGCTGCCATGAAGGGCTAATCGAATCATCGGCTAAATACAGACCGCGACATATGTCGCGGTCTTTCTATGAGCGGAAAATAGACCTATGAGCACTCATCCGAAAACTGCATATAAACGTGTTCTGCTGAAATTAAGTGGCGAAGCCCTGCAAGGCGCCGAAGGTTTTGGTATCGACCCTACTGTATTAGACCGTATGGCGCAGGAGATCAAAGAACTGATCGAACTGGGCGTTGAAGTTGGTCTGGTCATTGGCGGTGGTAACCTGTTCCGCGGTGCTGGTCTGGCAAAAGCTGGTATGAACCGCGTAGTAGGCGATCACATGGGTATGCTGGCGACCGTGATGAATGGTCTGGCCATGCGTGATGCATTACACCGTGCGTATGTAAACGCCCGTTTGATGTCAGCAATCAATCTGCAAGGTATCTGTAACGATTACAACTGGGCAGAAGCAATCAGCCTGCTGCGTAATGGCCGTGTAGTGATTTTCTCTGCGGGTACTGGTAATCCTTTCTTTACCACTGATTCGGCAGCGTGTCTGCGTGGTATCGAAATTGAAGCTGAAGTGGTATTGAAAGCGACTAAAGTGGACGGCGTGTTTTCTGCTGATCCAGTTAAATTCCCAGATGCGGAACTGTATTCAGAACTGGATTACAACGAAGTTCTGGATAAAGAATTGAAAATTATGGATCTGGCAGCATTTACTCTGGCTCGCGACCATAATCTGCCTATCCGTGTATTTAACATGAATAAACCAGGCGCACTGCGTCGGGTGATCATGGGTGAACGTGAAGGCACTTTGATCCATCACAAAAATAAATGATCAGACTTTAGTTTTGGCGCTATAAAGTCTTTAATATGAAGCATCTGCCAAAGCCAAATCTAGCGAAAAAGGATACAGATTGTGATCAATGAAATTAAAACTGATGCAAAAGATCGCATGACTAAAAGTGTTGAATCACTGAAGTCTCATATGTCAAAAATCCGTACTGGCCGTGCACAACCTGCGTTGCTGGACGGGATCTCGGTTGAATATTATGGATCTGCGACCCCATTGCGTCAGGTTGCTAGCGTAGTTGCTGAAGATTCACGCACGCTGGCTGTGACTGTGTTTGACCGCAGCATGATTCAGGCAGTTGAAAAAGCCATTATGACGTCTGATCTGGGGCTAAACCCATCTTCTGCCGGCACTACAATTCGTGTGCCGTTGCCAGCATTGACCGAAGAACGTCGTAAAGATTTGATCAAGGTTGTTCGCGCAGAAGCAGAACAAGCGCGTGTTGCTGTGCGTAACGTTCGTCGCGACTGTAATGCCGATCTGAAAGCATTGTTGAAAGATAAAGATATTTCCGAAGACGATGACCGTCGCGCGCAAGAAGAGATTCAGAAGCTGACTGACAGTTTTGTTAAGTCAGTTGACGATTTGTTAGCCGCTAAAGAAAAAGAGCTAATGGAAATCTAAGCTGCTAATCAGTTATAGTACGGGCGCCGTGCAGTCTGCTGCATGGCGCCTTTTTTATCTGGAGGAATCAATGACATTACCGGATGCGATCTCGGACATTGCGAACCAATCTTTGCCGAAGCATGTCGCTATCATTATGGATGGTAATGGCCGTTGGGCTCAACAACGCGGAAAAATCCGTGTGGCGGGTCATAAAGCGGGAGTGGCATCCGTTCGTCAAGTGGTGTCCACAGCTTCACGTATGGGCATAAAGGCGCTGACATTATTTGCCTTTTCCAGTGAAAACTGGCGTCGTCCAGAAACAGAGGTGTCCGCGTTAATGGAATTGTTTATGTTTGTGCTGGCACGAGAAGTGCGTAAGTTGCACGACAGTAACATTCGTTTACGTGTAATTGGCGATATTCATGGCTTTAGCGAGCGTCTACAAAAGAAGATCAGTGAGGCAGAAAGCTTAACTGCTCATAATGATGGTTTGACGCTGAACATTGCGGCTAATTATGGCGGTCGCTGGGATATCGTGCAGGCGACACAGAAGCTTACGGCTAAGATTTGCGATGGTTCGCTAAAACCAGAACAAATTAATGAGGCTTTGCTGGCAGAACATCTGTCTATGGCTGATATTCCTGATGTTGATCTGTTGATTCGAACTGGTGGTGATCATCGGGTTAGCAATTTTTTACTTTGGCAAATTGCATATGCTGAATTATTTTTTACTCCAGTGCTCTGGCCTGATTTTGGCGAAGAGCAGTTTCTGGATGCAATTGCCTCATTTATTTCCCGTGAGCGCCGTTTTGGCTGCACCGGTGATCAGATAAAAAACTGGCTGGTTTCATCGGCCAATAATTCATAATAAAGGGATATCTTTCGTTGAAACAAAGAATTATAACCGCTTCGATTTTAATCCCATTGGCAATTGGCTGGCTGTTTTATTTACCAATTGAATATTTCTCGCTGTTAGCTGCTGTATTGTTTTTTCTTGCAGGCAGAGAATGGGGGCGTTTTGCTTCCTCTGATTCAAGTCTGTTTTTCCCTATCAGTTACACAATTGTATTGATGGTGAGTTATTATTTCGCACCATTACGATCTGTTTTGCAGGGAAATATAGATCCATTGATTTGGTCAGTTTTATTAGCTGGAATTGTATGGTGGGTCTTGGCTTTGGTTATGATCATGCGCTATCCAGGATGTGAAACTTGGTGGCGTAATCGCCCTTGGCTACTCTGGTTATTCGGTTTATCAACGTTGTTACCTTTTTTCTGGTCACTTTTGCTATTGCGTGGATACCATTTCCAAAGCGATACAACGGTTGCAGCTGGGCGTTATTATTTGTAATGTCGCTGGTTTGGGTAGCAGATACCGGCGCTTATTTTACTGGCCGCGCATTAGGTTCTCGCAAGTTATTACCGGCTGTCAGTCCGAATAAAACTATCGAAGGATTATTCGGCGGTGTTGGTGCGGCCACATTATTAGCGGTGGTTGTTACTATCAAAAACCATACGGAAATGCAGCAAAGTGTGGCTATTATCATCAGCTCGGTATTGGCTGTTTTGGCATCGGTGTTGGGTGATCTGACAGAAAGTCTATTTAAACGGGTAGCTGGGATTAAAGATTCCGGATCATTGTTACCGGGCCACGGTGGTGTTTTGGATCGGATTGATAGTTTGACCGCTGCTTTGCCTGTGTTTGTTATTAGTTATCTGTTATTAAGCTAAGGGTTATAACCATGCAGTATTTGACCATCCTCGGATCTACTGGGTCGATAGGTCGCAGTACACTGGATATCGTACGTCGACATCCTGAACGATTTGCCGTAACTGCATTAACAGCTAATAAAGACGTAACACAGATGGTGGCTGATTGTCTGGAATTTCGTCCGTCTTTTGCGGTCATGGCCGATGATGCATCAGCTTTGTTGTTGAGAAATGCATTGGCTTCTCACCGGTTGACCATAGAGGTACTGTCGGGTTGTGATGCATTGTGCCAAGTGGCAGCGCATTCATCCGTTGATATTGTTATGGCTGCCATTGTTGGCGCAGCAGGGTTATTGCCCGCGATGGCTGCTATCGAACAAGGAAAGACGGTTTTGTTGGCCAATAAGGAAGCATTGGTCATGTCTGGTCGCCTTTTTATGGATGCGGCACAACGTTATGGCGCGCATATATTGCCTGTCGATAGCGAGCATAATGCAATTTTTCAATGTTTACCTAAAGATGCTCAATCAACATTAGGTCGTTGTGATTTGCATGCGGCAGGTGTCGATAAAATCCTTTTAACTGGCTCTGGTGGCCCATTTCGTTATACACCACTGGATGAAATGAGTTCTGTTACTCCAGAACAAGCTGTTACGCACCCGAATTGGTCGATGGGGCGTAAAATATCTGTCGATTCTGCAACCATGATGAATAAAGGGCTGGAATTTATTGAAGCCAAATGGTTGTTTAATGCCGCACCAGAGCAAATTCAGGTCATCATTCATCCGCAATCTGTTATTCATTCAATGGTGCAATACCGCGATGGTTCGGTGCTCGCCCAGATGGGGCAACCCGATATGCGAACGCCGATTGCGCATGCACTCGGTTTTCCTGAACGTGTTGCTTCCGGCGTTGGTGCTCTGGATTTCTCCCGTATTGGCGAGCTTTCTTTTTTGCCGGTTGATTTCACTCGTTATCCCTGTCTTAAATTAGCTATTGAAGCTTGTTGGGCAGGGCAGGGCGCAACGACCGCACTGAATGCGGCGAACGAAATTGCGGTAGATGCATTTCTTGGCGGGAAGATTGGTTTTACTGATATTTATCGCGTCGTTGCTGAGGTGTTGACCGCATTAAAATATGACAACGTTAATGATTTAAATACCATCCTGACTATTGATTCTGAAGCCAGACACGCTGCCCAACAGCAAATTGCGAGGTTAGTTGCATGAGTACTGGATTATGGAATCTGGCGTCCTTTTTGATCGCCCTCATTATTCTGATTGCTGTCCACGAGTGGGGACACTTTTGGGTTGCACGCCGTTGTGGCGTAAAGGTTCTGCGGTTTTCCCTTGGGTTTGGCAAAGTCTTATGGAATAAAACCGGACAAGATGGAACAGAATATTCACTATCTCTGATCCCGCTGGGTGGTTATGTCAAAATGCTGGATGAACGCGTAGAAGCGGTACCAGCAGAACTTAAAGCACAAGCATTTAATAATCAGTCAATCGCCAAACGTGCTGCAATTGTGGCTGCGGGGCCATTGGCTAACTTTGTGTTTGCCGTTGTGGCATTTTGGTTAGTGTTCCTAATCGGAGCGCCAAGTGTTAAGCCGGTTATTGGTGAGGTTTCGCCTTCATCAATTGCCTATCAGGCGGGTTTGCGCTCAGGGATGCAGATTGTACGCATCAATGAACAAACTGTAACCGACTGGGAAGGCGCCAGCTATGGTTTTGTCAGTGCAGTTGGTCAGCAAAATGTAAACTTGCTCGTTGAATCAGATGCCGGTCTGCAACAGCAAATTCAATTACCATTAGGCGATTGGAAGTTAAGCCCGGACGAACCATTACCATTTAAAAAGTTAGGTTTCAGCCCGCTATCTCCCGAAGTTCAACTTGAACTGGCTAAACTGACACCAAATGGTGCGGGAGAAAAAGCAGGTCTGAAGGTTGGCGATAAAATAATATCGGTCAATCAACAGCCCGTCACTGACTGGCAAAGTTTTGCCCGAACTATTCAGCAATCGCCGGAAATTCCATTACAGTTGCAGGTATCACGTGATACCCAAACGATATCTGTTACATTAACGCCTGATCGTAAAGAAACCAAAACTCAGGTCATCGGCTTTGCCGGGTTAATGCCCGTAGTTAAACCATTGCCGGAAAAATATCTGACAGAAGTTCGCTATGGTCCGGTAGATGCCATTCCACATGCCATAAAACGTATGGCTGAGGTTACCAAGCTGACGTTGGATGTGGTTGCAAAATTAATCACTGGCGCGATTTCGGTAGATAATTTGAGCGGCCCGATCGCAATAGCAAAAGGGGCTGGGGATAGTGCCGGGTTTGGTTTAGTTTATTTCCTGGGTTTTCTGGGACTAATCAGTGTTAACCTTGGTATCATGAATTTATTACCTTTGCCGGTACTGGATGGTGGTCATTTACTGTTTTTTGGTATTGAAGCACTGTTACGTCGCCCGGTTCCTGCAAAGGTTCAGGATATTGCCTATCGGATTGGCGCAGCCGTATTGATGTGTTTGATGGCTATTGCGTTGTTCAATGATTTCACCCGTTTTTAACGGATAGACAAGGATCTCAATACAACATGGCGGTAAATAAAGTTTTGGCTGCATCATGCCTGTTGGCATGCAGTGTAATTGGACAGGCTCAGGCGGCTGATGCCTTTACGGTAAAAGATATCCGTATCGAAGGATTGCAGCGTGTCACATTGGGTGCTGCATTATTGAACTTACCTATTCGTGTTGGCGATAAGCTGGATAGCAATTCCAGTGCAAATGCGGTTAAACGACTCTATTCAACGGGTAACTTTGACGATATTAAAATGTCACGCGATGGTGATGTTTTGGTCGTACAAGTTAAAGAACGCCCGACCATTAGTCAGATAGAGTTTGAAGGCAATAAAGACATTAAAGAAGAGCAGTTGAAACAAACACTGGAATCCAGTGGTGTTCGTGTCGGTGATGCCTTAGATCGCACTATGCTCCGCTCACTCGAAAAGTCTTTGGAAGATTTCTATTATGGCGTGGGTAAATACTCGGCAAAAGTACAGGCTATTGCGACACCGTTGCCGCGTAACCGCGTAAATCTGAAATTCAAATTTATCGAAGGTGTATCGGCCAAGATCCAGCAGATCAATATTGTTGGTAACACCAAATTTCCAGAAGAAAAACTGATTGCTCAGTTATCTTTGCGTGATGATGTGCCATGGTGGAACTTTATGGCAGATCAAAAATATCAGAAACAGAAACTGGAAGCGGATATCGAAACACTACGTTCATTTTATATGAACCGCGGTTATGCCCGATTCAAAGTGAATTCAACGCAAGTTTCCATGACGCCAGATCGTAAGGGCCTGTACGTTACGTTGAATATTCATGAAGGTGAACAATACACCGTTAATAATATTGATCTGAAAGGCAATCTTGAAGGTCATAGTGGTGAAATGCGCGCGCTGATTCCGTTGGAAAAAGGGGCCATGTACTCTGCTGCGGATGTGACGCATACCGAAGAGATCTTGTCTAAATACCTCGGTCGCTTTGGTTATGCTTATCCGAAAGTGAACACTTATCCAACGATGAACGATGAAACTAAACAAGTTGACTTGAACATCAATGTGGAGCCAGGTCCTCGCGTCTATGTGCGCCGAATTAACATTACGGGTAACCAAGTCACCAAAGATGAAGTATTGCGCCGTGAATTGCGTCAAATGGAAGGGACCTGGTTATCTGGCGATAAAATTGAGAGCTCAAAATCTCGCTTAGAAAAACTGGGTTATTTTGAAAAGGTTGATATCCAACCACATCGTATTCCAGGACATGAAGATCAAGCTGACCTTGATGTAGAAGTCAAAGAACGTTCAGTTGGTTCTATCAATGGTGGTGTTGGTTATGGCACTGAATCCGGTGTTAGCTTCCAAGCCGGTATTTCACAGGACAACTTCTTTGGTTCTGGGAATAAAGGTGCCATTAATTTCGAGACCAATAAATACAGCAAGAATGTCGAACTCAGCTTTACCGATCCTTATTTCACCGTAGATGGTGTCAGCTTGGGCGGTAAAGTTTATTACAACAAGTTTACTGCCGGCGATGCAAATCTGGTCGACTATGACAATGAAACGGTTGGTACTAAAGCGACGTTAGGTTATCCACTGGATGAACTGAATAGTCTGGAGTATGGTTTGGGTTATGAGCATAACAAACTATCTCAAACAACCAACTATGCGCAAATCAATAAATTCTGGTTCATCAATTCTATTGATGTAACAGAAGATGGTCATGCCGTATTTAATGACTATGATGTGTCACTGACTTGGACACGTAATAACTTAGATAAAGGTATGTTCCCGACACAGGGTAACCGCCAACAAACCTCTGGTAGGATCACGGTGCCTGGTTCTGACTTGCAATTTTATAAAGTCAGTTTTGAAGACGCGCATTATTATCCCTTTGATCGCGATCATCAGTGGGTTGTTTCTGGTCGATTCAAAACTGCTTATGGTGATGGTTATGGTCAGAAAAATGGCTACAACCAGGTTCTGCCATTTTTTGAAAATTATTATGCCGGTGGTAGTCAATGGATGCGTGGTTTCCAGTCTAATTCTGTTGGGCCAAGAGGTATTCAGTTAGACCGTACTATCGTGAGTGGTGCGGTTGTTTATCCGGAAGATAAATCTATTGGTGGTAATGCTATTGCTGTTGCCTCGGCGGAGTTGATCGTACCTACACCATTCATCAGTGACACATATCGAAATCAATTGCGAACTACCGTATTCTACGATGTTGGTACAGTGTGGGATACAACGTTCAATGACAGTCTTTATACCTGTGGTTATGCTTGTGACCGTTATTACGACTACGCTAGCCCGTCAAATCTCCGCATGTCTGTAGGTATGTCATTACAGTGGTTGTCTCCAATGGGGCCACTGGTGTTCTCGTTTGCCAAACCGGTGAAGAAAATGCCGGGCGACAAAACTGAAGTCTTTAACTTTAATATCGGACGCACATTCTAATTGCGCCAAAAGGGAGTTATATAAGTGAAAACCATGATGCGTGTTGCTGCTTTATCTATCGCTATGCTGTCTTTGGGTTCTGCGGCATCAGTTCAGGCTGCTGATGCAAATATTGCTGTAGTGGATATTGGCAAAGTTTTACGTGAAATTCCGCAACGTAAGGCGATTGAAAGCAAACTGAAAAGCGAATTTGATTCTCGCGTACGCGAAATGCAGCGCATGGAAAGTGATGGTCAGGCTCTATCAGCTAAGCTGAAAAAAAATGAATCATTCATGAGCGCTGATGAACGCACTAAATCACAACGTAAACTGGCTGAATTGCAGGCTGATTTCAATCTGAAAGGCCAAGCATTACAGGAAGATCAACGTCGTCGTTTTAATGAAGAACAACAAAAAGTCTTCGAAAAAATTCAGACCAGCGTTGAATCTATCGCAAAATCAGATGGATATGACATGGTGCTGAATCGTCAGGCGGTAGTATATACCAATGATAAAAATGACATTTCAGCTAAAGTGATCCAACAAGTTAGTAAAGGCAACTAAGTAATATGACCATCACCCTGGAACAACTCGCTCGACATTTGGGTGCGGAACTGCATGGCGATGCCAACGTGGTAATCCAGCGGATAGCGAATCTGGAAACTGCACAGGCTGGCGAGATCAGTTTTTTATCTGACAGTAAATATCAAAAACATCTGTCAGCGACTCAAGCTAGTGCTGTTTTGATTCGGGAAGCTGATTTGGCTGCGTGTCAAACTAATGCATTGGTCTTGAAAGATCCCTACGTTGGTTTTGCCCGCGTGGCTCAGTTGTTAGATACAACACCAGCACCTGCGTCGAGTATCCATTCGACGGCAGTCATTGCTGACGATGTTGTGTTGGGCAATAAAGTCGCCATTGGTGCGAATGCTGTTATTGAGTCTGGGGTTGTCCTGGGTGATGGTGTAATTATTGGGGCTGGTTGTTTTGTTGGCCAAAACAGTAAGTTGGGCGCTAAAACGAAACTATGGGCCAATGTTACCATCTATCACAATGTTCAGATTGGTAGTGAATGTCTGATCCAGTCTGGTACGGTAATTGGGGCTGATGGTTTTGGTTATGCGAATGAGCGTGGCGAATGGATAAAAATTCCACAATTAGGCGGTGTGATCATCGGTAACCGTGTAGAAATCGGTGCTAATACCTGTATTGATCGTGGTGCGATTGATAATACCCGAATCGCTGATAACGTCATTATCGATAATTTATGTCAGATCGGTCATAACGTCGAGATTGGTTATGGCACAGCTATTGCGGGCGCAGCAACATTTGCCGGTAGTACCAAGATAGGCAAATATTGTATTATAGGCGGAGCTTCCGTCTTTAATGGTCATATTGAAATTTGTGATCAGGTTACAGTCACTGGTATGGCCATGGTTATGCGCTCCATTACGGAGCCAGGGTTATACTCTTCCGGCATACCTGCTCAATCCAATAAAGAATGGCGAAAAACCGCAGCGCGTACATTACATATCGATGATATGCATAAGCGTCTGTCTAATGTTGAGAAATTGCTCGCTAAGCAAGAACAAAAGTAAAAGGATCCTGGTTTGAACAACGAACTCAATCAGCTTGATATTCAAGATATTTTACAGCTGCTGCCTCACCGTTACCCTTTTTTGATGGTGGATCGTGTCGTTCATTATGAAATGTCAGAAGAGCGCAAGGTATTACGAGCAATTAAAAATGTTTCATTCAATGAACCATTTTTTCAAGGACACTTCCCTGAAAAGCCAGTATTTCCTGGCGTATTGATTCTGGAAGCGATGGCTCAGGCTACCGGTATTCTGGCTTTCCGCATGGTCGGCAAACCTAATCCGGGCGAATTGTATTATTTTGCATCGATTGATAATGCACGTTTCAAACGTCCGGTTGTACCAGGAGATCAATTGGTACTGGATGTTGAATACCTGAAAGAACGCCGTGGTATTGCCAAATTTACAGGTGTCGCTACTGTAGATGGTGAGGTCGTTTGTTCAGCAGAACTCATGTGCGCCAAACGTTGAGAGAAGACCTGTGATCGATCCTAGCGCTAAAATTCATTCTTCAGCGATTGTTCATCCAAATGCAGTCATTGGTGCCAATGTAGAAATTGGTGCCTTCACATGTGTTGATGATGAAGTTGAGATCGGCGAAGGCACATGGGTTGGTTCTCATGTGGTCGTTAAAGGGCCAACTAAAATTGGCCGTAATAATAAGATTTACCAGTTTGCCTCTATTGGTGAAGATTGCCAGGACAAGAAATACGCCGGTGAGCGTACTTTTCTGGAAATTGGCGATGCTAACGTGATCCGCGAACACTGTACGTTCCATCGTGGTACAGTTCAGGATCAATGTTTGACCAAAGTCGGCAGTCGTAACTTGTTCATGGTGAACGTACATGTTGCGCACGATTGTATGATCGGCGATGACTGTATTTTTGCCAATAACGCAACACTGGCTGGTCACGTTCACATTGGTGATTGGGTGATCTTTGGTGGTTTAGCTGCAATTCATCAATTTGGCCGTGTGGGTTCTCATGCGTTCATTGCCGGTATGGCAGCTCTGAACAAAGATGTGCCACCGTATGTCATGGCTGCAGGCCATTACGCCACACCATTTGGTATCAACAGCGAAGGGTTGCGCCGTCGTGGTTTCTCTGCAGAAGCGATTTCTGCGGTAAAACGGGCATACAAAGAGCTTTATCGTAGTGGTAAGACACTGGATGAAGTGATGCCTGTGCTGGAAACTATGGCTCAGGACGAACCTGCTGTTGCTCCTTTTGTTGAATTCCTGAAAAAGAATGAGCGTGGCATCATTCGCCCTTGATCTATCCGCTATCAAGCGGCCGTTGCGTATAGGAATTATCGCCGGAGAAGTTTCCGGCGATATTCTTGCTGCGGGTCTGATGCGTCAACTCAAACAACTCCATCCTGATTGTGAATTTGTCGGTATTGCCGGTCCGCGCATGCAGGAACTGGGTATCGAAACCTTGTTTGAGATGGAAGAGCTTTCGGTGATGGGTCTGGTGGAAGTACTGGGCCACTTGCCGCGTTTGCTACAAGTTCGTCGGCAAATCATTCGTTATTTTAAAGAAAACCCACCGGATATTTTTATTGGTGTCGATGCACCGGATTTTAATATTGGTGTGGAGCTGAAACTCAAACAAGCCGGTATCAAAACCATCCATTACGTTAGCCCATCAGTCTGGGCATGGCGACAAAGCCGGATCCACAAGATCAAAGCGGCGACAGATATGGTGCTGGCGTTTCTGCCGTTTGAAAAAGCATTTTATGATCAACATAACACTCCATGTCGCTTTGTTGGTCACACCATGGCGGATGCCATTCCACTGACGTCACTCGCTGCGCCGGCAAGAGAGCGGCTAGGGTTGAAGCTTGATGCCCCTGTATTGGCGGTGTTGCCTGGTAGTCGCGGCGGTGAAGTGGAAATGCTGGCTCCGCCATTTTTACAGGCTTGCCAACTATTGCGTGCGCAATATCCAACCTTGCAATTTGTGGTGCCATTGGTGAATGCACGGCGCAGTCAGCAATTTGAAAGCATTAAACAGCAAATTGCGCCTGAATTACCGATGACATTGGTAGATGGGCAAGCAAGACAAGTCATGACATCGGCGGATGTTATTTTGCTGGCTTCGGGCACAGCAACACTGGAAGCGATGCTGGTGAAACGCCCGATGGTGGTCGCTTATAAAGTAAAACCATTGACGTTTTGGATTGGTGAAAAACTAGTAAAAATCCGCACCTTTTCTTTGCCTAACTTGCTGGCTGGTCGAAAATTAGTGCCTGAGCTGATCCAACCTGATTGTACACCTGATAAATTAGCTGCAGCGGTTAGTGGTTATCTGCAACAAGATAATCAGGCATTACTCAATGAATTTACCCATTTGCACGAATTGATCCGCTGTGATGCGGATAAACAAGCGGCACAAGCTGTTCTCGACGTATTACAAGGGCGTATATGAGCACATTTAACTACCCTCCATACCAGTTAATTGCCGGTGTGGATGAAGTTGGTCGTGGTCCGCTGGTCGGGGATGTTGTCACCGCGGCCGTGATCCTTGATCCAACCCGACCTATCTCCGGTCTTAACGATTCCAAAAAATTATCGGAAAAAAAACGCGATGCGTTGTTTGATATTATCCGCGAAAACGCATTGGCGTTTGCCATCGGTCGTTGTTCTGCCGCTGAAATTGATGAGTTCAATATTTTGCAGGCCACAATGAAAGCAATGCAGCGCGCTGTAGCTGGGTTACATATCCAGCCTGAATTTGTGCTGATTGATGGCAATCGCTGCCCAGCATTGATGATGCCTTCGCAAGCCGTGGTGAAAGGCGATAGTCTGGTCGCGGAAATCAGTGCGGCATCAATTTTGGCTAAAGTAACTCGTGATCGTGAAATGGCCGAATTAGATCTGCAATATCCGCAATATGGTTTTGCTCAGCACAAAGGTTACCCTACTGCGCAGCATTTGGCTGCCTTGGCTGAACATGGCGCGTTATCCGTACATCGTCGTAGTTTTAAACCGGTTAAACTGGCTTTAGGCCTCGTCTAAACAGGAAACATCATGGCCGAACCGCGTTTCGTTCATCTTCATATTCATTCTGATTTTTCGATGGTGGATGGTCTGCAAAAGATCAAGCCATTAGTCGCGCGTGTCGCCGAAGATAAAATGGTGGCCATGGCGTTAACAGACCAGATGAACCAAAGCGGCTTGGTGCGGTTTTATGGTGATGCGCACGGTAAAGGCATTAAGCCTATTATTGGTGTCGATTTTTGGGTGCAAAGTGAAGAACTGGGCGATGAACTGTTTCGCCTGGTTGGTCTGGCGATGGATAACGCTGGCCAGCAAAATCTCATTCAATTGATCTCAAAAGGCTTTCTTCGCGGTCATATTCAAGGGCGTCCGGTCATCGATAAAGCATGGCTCGCGGAACACGCTGGCGGTGTTATTTTGTTATCCGGCGGACGGATGGGCGATATTGGCAAATTCTTGCTGAAAGGCAATCAGGCCATGGTCGAGCGCTGTACAGCGTTTTACCAACAGCATTTTGCCGATCGCTTTTATCTGGAACTGATCCGTACTGGCCGTTTAGACGAAGAAACCTATCTGCACATGGCGGTTGATTTGGCTGTGCAGCACGATCTGCCAGTTGTTGCGACCAATGATGTGGTCTTCCTGAATAAAGATGATTTTGATGCACACGAGATCCGTGTTGCCATCCATGACGGTTATACGCTAGACGACGCTCGTCGCCCGAAACGGTTTAGTAATCAGCAATATCTGCGCACACAAGATGAAATGTGTGAGCTGTTCAAGGATATTCCAGAAGCCTTAATTAACAGCGTTGAAATTGCGAAACGCTGTAACGTTACCGTCCGGTTGGGTGAATATTTCCTGCCGCAATTTCCCACTGGCGAGATGACCACCGAAGATTTTCTGGTCATGAAATCGAAAGAAGGGATGGAAGATCGCCTTGAATTTCTCTTCCCTGATCCAGCTGTACGAGCAGAAAAACGCCCTGCCTACGATGAGCGTCTGGACATTGAGCTGAAAGTTATCAACCAGATGGGCTTTCCCGGTTACTTCCTGATCGTCATGGAATTTATCCAGTGGTCGAAAGATAACGATATTCCTGTCGGGCCGGGGCGTGGGTCGGGTGCGGGGAGTCTGGTGGCGTATGCACTGAAAATCACTGACTTGGATCCGCTGGCGCTCGATTTGCTGTTCGAACGTTTCCTGAACCCGGAACGTGTTTCGATGCCTGACTTCGACGTCGATTTTTGTATGGACCGTCGCGATGAGGTGATTGATCACGTCGCGCAGATGTATGGGCGTGAAGCGGTATCGCAGATCATCACGTTCGGTACCATGGCGGCCAAAGCGGTAGTACGTGACGTGGGCCGTGTATTGGGGCATCCGTATGGATTTGTGGATCGTATCTCGAAGCTGATCCCACCCGATCCGGGAATGACACTGGCGAAAGCATTTGATGCAGAACCTAAGCTGGTTGAGTTATACGAGCAGGATGAGGAAGTTAAAGCGCTGATTGATATGGCGCGGAAACTTGAAGGCGTCACACGTAATGCCGGTAAACATGCCGGTGGTGTGGTTATCGCTCCGACAAAAATTACCGATTTTGCGCCACTCTATTGTGATGACCAAGGCTTACAACCAGTTACCCAATTTGATAAAAATGATGTGGAATATGCGGGGCTGGTGAAGTTCGACTTCCTCGGCTTGCGTACGCTCACCATCATCAAATGGGCGCTGGATATGATCAATCCACGTCTGGCGAAAGAAGGTAAACCGCCGGTCGATATTGCGGCGATCCCGCTGGATGATCCAACTTCCTTTAAAATTCTGAAAAACTCCGAAACAACTGCGGTATTCCAGTTGGAATCGCGCGGGATGAAAGATCTGATCAAGCGTCTGCAGCCAGACTGCTTTGAAGACATGATCGCATTGGTGGCGTTGTTCCGCCCAGGCCCATTGCAATCGGGCATGGTGGATAACTTCATCGACCGTAAACATGGGCGTGAAGCAATTTCCTACCCTGATATTCAGTGGCAGCATGAGTCGTTGAAGCCGATTTTGGAACCGACTTACGGCATCATTCTGTATCAAGAACAGGTTATGCAGATCGCGCAAACCCTCGCCGGTTACACGCTTGGCGGTGCTGACATGCTGCGTCGTGCGATGGGTAAGAAAAAACCGGAAGAGATGGCGAAACAGCGTTCTGGTTTTGAATCGGGTGCGGTCAGTAATGGCGTCGATGGCGAGTTGGCGATGCACATCTTCGACTTGGTGGAAAAATTCGCTGGTTACGGATTTAACAAATCGCACTCGGCTGCCTATGCACTGGTTTCTTATCAAACGTTATGGCTGAAAACGCATTATCCAGCCGAATTCATGGCGGCAGTAATGACTGCCGATATGGATAACACAGACAAGATCGTGACCTTGGTCGATGAGTGTCAGCGGATGGGGCTGAAGCTGATCCCGCCCGATGTGAATTCCGGGCAATATCGCTTTACCGTGAATGAACGGGGAGAGGTGGTTTACGGTATCGGTGCGGTGAAAGGGGTTGGCGAAGGCCCGGTTGAAGCGATTATTGCCGCCCGGAATGAGGGGGGGCCATTTAAAGATCTGTTCGATTTCTGTAACCGAGTGGATATCAAACGGCTAAATAAACGCGTGATGGAAAAACTGATCTATGCAGGTGCATTAGATCGTCTGGGCCCACACCGTGCGGCCGTAATGGCGTCGCTGGAAGAGGCGATGAAAGCGGCCGAGCAGCAAGCGAAAGATAAAGCGTTGGGGCAAAATGACCTGTTTGGTGATATTTTCGCGGATGATGGTGTCTTGCCGACCCCGACATTTGCGGATGTGCCGGAGTGGTCGGATCAGAAATGGTTAGATGGCGAACGGGAAACACTCGGTTTATATTTAACAGGCCATCCAATAAATCAATACTTGGCAGAGCTAAAGCATTATACTTCCGGCCGTTTATGCGATCTGCAGCCAACAGAACGTGATAAACCGGCGGTGGCTGCTGGTCTGGTGTTAAATGCCCGCATCATGGTGACCAAGCGAGGAACCAAGATGGGGATACTGACATTAGACGATCGTTCCGGGCGTCTGGACATTACTTTGTTCAGTGAAGCGTTGGAGCGGTATGAGTCATTGTTGCAAAAAGACCGGATTTTAGTGGTAACTGGTCAAATCAGCTTTGACGAGTATGCGGGGGGCATTAAAATGTCGGCCCGCGAAGTGTTAGAGATTGAAGATGCGCGTGCTCGTCATGCGCGGGGATTGCGGGTTAAAGTTACGCAATCTGAAATGGCAGATCGCTTTATGCGTAATCTGCCTGAGATATTAACGCCCCATCGTGCCGGGGTGTGTCCTGTGCATATCTGCTATCGCAGGTCGGGTGCACAGGGACAACTGACGTTGGGGACCGAATGGCGGGTAACGCCAACCGATCAACTACTGAACGAGCTGCGGGCCCAGGTGGGCAAGCAAGACGTTGAACTGATATTTGAGTAGCGATTTCGGATACAAATTATGAATATGAACTTTCTGGAATTTGAACAACCTATTGCTGAACTGCTGGCACAAATCGAAGAACTGAGACATGTCAGTGAGAATGTCGGTGGCAGTGTGGATCTGACAGATGAAATTAAGCATCTGGAAAAGAAAAATGAAGAACTGACCAGAAAGCTGTTTTCTGATCTAGGCGCATGGCAAATTTCGCAAGTGGCGCGTCATCCACAGCGTCCTTACACCGAAGATTATCTGGCTCGTATCTTTACTGATTTTGACGAGCTGGCGGGTGATCGGGCGTTTGCCGATGATAAAGCGATCGTCGGTGGTATTGCGCGTTTGGATGGTCAGCCAGTGATGGTGATTGGTCATCAGAAAGGCCGCGATACCCAAGAAAAAATTAAACGTAACTTTGGTATGCCAAAACCTGAAGGTTATCGTAAAGCGCTGCGTTTGATGCAGATGGCTGAGCGTTTTAAGATGCCAATTATCACGTTTATCGACACGCCGGGTGCTTATCCCGGGGTGGGTGCAGAAGAGCGTGGTCAGTCAGAGGCGATTGCTCGTAATCTGAAAGTGATGTCTAGCCTGAAAGTGCCGGTAATTTGTACTGTGATTGGTGAAGGTGGATCGGGTGGTGCGTTGGCGATCGGGGTGGGTGATCGTGTCAACATGCTGCAATATTCGACTTACTCAGTCATTTCTCCAGAAGGCTGTGCCTCAATTTTGTGGAAGAGTGCAGATAAAGCGAATGTGGCGGCAGATGCTATGGGTATCACTGCAACTCGCCTGAAAGAATTGAAACTGATCGATGGTATTGTGCCGGAGCCGTTGGGTGGCGCGCATCGTAATGTGGATGAAATGGCGAGTTTGTTAAAACAACGCATTCTGGCTGATTTGAAAGAATTACAGCAACTGAATACGCCAGAGTTGTTGAAACAGCGTTATCAACGTTTGATGGCGAATGGTTACTGCTAATCGACGATGACCATAAAAAAGGCGCTTGATGCGCCTTTTTTATGTCTGTGATATCGATTATTCCACTTCTACCCGGTTCCGCCCGGCATTTTTGGCTTTATAAAGAGCCATATCCGCGCGCAAAATTTGCGTGTCTAAGCTGTCATTCACACGATAATCAGCAATACCGATACTAATGGTTACACCAATTTCGCCGGCGATTTGAAGGCGGATCCGTTCAGCCAACTCAAAGGCAGCATCGGCTTTACTATCACTGATCAGTAATAAAAACTCTTCCCCACCATAACGAACCGCCAGATCGGTGCTGCGGATCGAGTCTCGTAGAACATCAGCAACTTGGATCAGAATCCGATCGCCTTGGCCATGCCCATGACTGTCGTTATAGAGTTTGAAGTGGTCGATATCCAATAACATCAGCGAAAACGGTTGGGTATGGCGTTTGGAGCGAGCAACTTGGTTGGCATAACTGATATCCAGATACCGGCGGTTGGCTAACCCGGTTAATGGATCGTGCAGTGACAGTGCGCGGGCTTCTTCATATAAACGAATATTTTCTAAAGCCATACCCAGTTGTCGCCCAAGGGAGCTTAACAATTCTCTTTGCTGTTCGTTGAGTTGATAGCCTGTTTCTATCTGACAACACAATACGCCGACTATTTTATTCTTAGCTAATAACGGGATGGTCATTTTACCGGCTGCAGCACCGGTTGGATTGCATGACATGACCACTGGACCTGCGTGCACAATCACGGTCGATGGCAGTTCACAGCGATGGCAGCAGGCATCTTGCAGACATACCGGTTCATCTGCTGCCGTGTTATCAATCTCTGCCAGACTGATACGAACGAAATCCCGGATGCCAAATTGTCTGGCATTGCGTAATTTTTCACTGACCAGATGGAATAATGATTGCCAGTCATTATTTTGATTAATCAATGATTCAATACTATGAATTAACTGCAGTTCTTCATTGGTTTTTCGGATCGCACTGTCGCGCCGGGATAATTCTTCCAGCATGATATGTGCTTGTTGTTTTGCGATTGTCGCTTCATCAACTGCCAGTTCCAGCTTGAGATTACTTTCCCGTAATTCATTTTGGGCGGTCAATAATTCTTGATTGCGCAGCACCATCGACTCATACGTTGAGATCAAGAGATCTAATATGCGTTGTCTGGCTGCAGAAATGTGAAACCATTCACCTTGGAAATAAATGTCTGATTCTGACGCTTCGGGAAGCTGGCCGTTTTGACGTAAACGGATCATCTCCAGAATGCTTTCCATGCGAGAGAGTAGATACGTTTCACTGTATGGTTTTGTGATGAAATGATCCGCTTTGCATTCTAACGCCAGCAAAATATCACGCGGGCTGGATAATGCGGTCAATAACACCACAGGTAAATGAGCTGTCCGGGGATCTTTACGAATTGCAGTACAGAGTTCGTAACCATTGAGTTGTGGCATCACAATGTCACTGATCACCACGGCTGGGATATGTTGCTGTAGTGATGCTAAGGCTTCTTTACCATTGCAGGTGACTGTGACGAGGAAGCCATGTTTTTCCAGAAAAAAGCGTAATTGATCCGCTTGTGTTGCACTGTCTTCGACGATTAATACTGATGTACCGCGATGTTTTTCTAACATAAAAGTTAATCCAACTAACATCCGATGTTATCGAATGGTGTAATAAGACTGCAGAGGGTGGATGCTATAGCTGACGCGGGTAAAATATGGCTTGCGCCACCGAGTCGGATTGCTTCGCCTGGCATGCCATGCACGACTGAGCTTTCTTGGTCTTGTGCAATAGTGGTTGCCCCTAAGTCTCGCAATAGTTTTAATTCGGCCGCGCCATCACGCCCCATGCCACTTAACAGTATGCTAATGACAGAGGAATGATAGGTTTGGGCTACTGAACGAAAAAAATGGGAAACAGAAGGGCAGACCCCATGTTCTTTATCACTCGTGCCTAGTTTTAATCGTTTATCTTTGGTGATTTCGAGGTGTTTTTCTTCCGGGGCAATATAAACATGTCCGCTCTGCAGCAGCTGATTTTCGGTAACAACATGAATTGGCAACACACAGCTTTGGCTTAACCAACGCGCTAATCCATCGGTAAAACCGGTGGAGATATGTTGCACAATGACAATTGGTAATGGAAATGTGCTCGGTAGATCTTTCAATATCTCTTGTAATGCTTGTGGGCCGCCGGTCGAGGCACCGATGACCACAATTTTTGCTTGCGATGGTTTAGCTGTTTGTAGTGGTTGTGTCGGAGCTGAGAGACTTGAGCGTTGTGTTCGTCTAACCAGCTTTACCTCTGCCATCGCACGAAAGGTAAATAGCAGTTCGTCGCGCAGATTATTAAGCGCAGCCTGATTATCCAGCTGGGGTTTAGCGATGGCCGCCAACGCACCGGCTTCCAAAGCACGAAAAGACATACTGACTTGATCTGAACTGACGATGACAATCGGAGTCGGTTGGGTGGACATGATTTTGCGGGTGGCTTCAAACCCATCCATGTCCGGCATGATCACGTCCATACTAATGATATCAGGCTTCAGTTTCGCGGCCATTTGAATGGCATCAGCGCCATTACTGGCTATACCTACCACGGAAAACTCAGGGTCACTACTGAACAGGCGGCTCAGTATGTGCGCTGCGGTGGCCGAGTCATCGACAATTAACACCCGAATCATAACTGTGTTGTCCTCATCCTATGGCTAGATAAACTTGCGGATAATTTCCAGCAAGTTGCTCTGATCAAAGCTGGATTTAACAATATAGGCATCGGCGCCGACCTCAACACCACGTTGTCGATCATCTTGCGATTCCAGACTGGTCACCAGCACGATGGGTAAACGTGCAAACCGTTCATCAGCGCGCAAACGGGCGGTGAGCTCGAAACCATCCATCTGTGGCATCTCGACATCAGAACTCACTAAATCAAATGGTTCGGTTTGTAATAATGCCAGTGCGTCGGTGCCATCACAGGCTGTTTTTACTTCGTAACCATACGATTCCAACACATTTTTCAGTAAGGTTCGGGATGTGATCGAGTCATCTACGACCAAAATGCGATGGCGGATCGGTTCGGTTTTCCCAATGGGAATGTCGTGTACTTTGACGGGTTGCGCGTGTCCGCCTTGGGCTGATTTCAGTAAATCGCGTGCATTCAGGATCGGTAATACGGTGCCATCACCTAATAAAGTGGCACCGGCAAGATTGCGGACGCGTATCAATTGCGGCCCCAGTGGTTTCAGTAGCAGGTCATCTTCACCGATCACTTCATCGACTGCGAAAGCAATTTGTTCATGCTCGTTACCCAGTAATAACAGCATGCGATATTCCTGCAGATCGGCTGGATCCGCTTGCACACCTAATATTCCTGACATCGCAACGATAGGCACAATCCGCTCTTCCACCTGCAATGTTTCCCGGCCTTCTACGGTATAGATATGACTTAATGGCAAGCGCAAAACCCGCACGACATTTAAGGTTGGGACGGCAAATCGGTGCTCGCCTAAGCGAATTTGTATGCCACGGAAAGAGGCTAGGGTGAGGGGTAAGATGAGCCGAAATTGTGTCCCTTTACCTGCTTGTGAGCTGACATCGATCGTACCGCCGAGCTTTTCTACTTTTTCCTGCACAATCGCCAAGCCTAAGCCTCTACCGGACAAATGGCTGACATCTTGTTTGGAGGAAAAACCGGAACGAAATATTAACGGGATCAGTGCCTGATCATCGGTTTGTGCGCTTTGTTCAGGCGTGATAAAGCCTTTATCTATAGCTACTTGGCGGATATGTGGCAAATTGATCCCAGCTCCGTCATCGGACAGGATAATTTCTGCTTTGCCGTTGTCGGTGTAACCTGCGCTCAGCGAAATAGTAGCGCGCTGAGGTTTATTATTGCGTATCCGTACGGCGGGAGATTCAATGCCATGATCAATACTGTTGCGCAGTAAATGCACCAAAGGATCTTTTAGTTCCTGCAAGATGCGGCGATCCAGCTCCAGCGTTTCACCGCTGAGTTGAAAGGTGACCTCTTTACCTTGTTCGCGGGCAATGTCGCGAACGGAACGCGCAAATCCTTCGGCAACAAAAGAAAAAGGAAACATCAGCAGCGATTTGGCATCTAGGATCAGATTTTCTATCATGCTGCCAGCCTGACGAAAATCTTCATCACTGTGGTGTTTCAGATGTTGTAATTGTTTTCCCAGACCCAGTAACGTCCGGTCGAGTTGCTGCATGCCATCTTTGTTCAGTTCAGTTTTATTCGCTTGTTCGCGGCGAAGCTGATTCAGGTTTTCCTGTAAGGTTTTCAGGCCTAGCACATGCTGACGGAGGGCCAGTTTAAGGGCCATCATCTCTTCTGCCTGAACCAGCAAATTATCCAATCGAGACGCAGGAATTCGTACTGTATCCTGCAAGGTATTATTTTTGGGCGCTGAATAAGCTGACGGAACTGGATTATCGCTGACAGTCGTTGAAGTTCTCAGTAGCGCTTGATGTTGCTCTGGCTCCGTTGTATCCGGGTTTGTTGCACTAGTTTCTGAGGGTAACTCAGCGGCAACTGTCGGTTCGACTATATATGGTTGCGCAGTTTTCTCTGTTGGCAAAGATATATTAGCGGGTTCGACGGTTGCTTTATCGAGCTGTTGACGCAGTTGCATGCAGGTACTTTTTACCGCCAGCGGTGGCATGTCGGGTGAGCCACTGGTTAAGATAACATCAATAATATCAACGGTTTCATGCAATAAATTCAATAAAGCTTGGGAAATAATAGTATCGCCCTGCCGCAGGCGTGACAGCAAACTTTCCAGCGATTGGCACAGATATTCAATAAGCTGCAGATTCACAATGCGTGCACCGCCTTTCAGGCTATGAGCACAACGAAAGATAATCTCTAGTTGCCCGGCTGGAGATTGGTTCTGTTCCAGCGCGCTCAGGGCGTGGTTTATCGAGGCGACATGTTCTCCCGCCTCAATCAGAAACGTTTCCAGTAACCGGGCCCGCAGCTCTTGATCCATGCTTTCCATCAGCTCACCTTAAAGCGTTCGATCAGACTCCACAGCTTGCTGCTCATTTGATTCAGCGAGCTGGTGGCATCTTCCGCTTGTCGCATACTGATCACGATCTGGTCGCTGGCGCTGCGGATATTATCCATCGCAATAGCAACCTGATTGATACCGGCCACCTGTTCGTTGGTAGAGGCCAGGATCTGTGCGGCAGCTTGTACGGTGCCGCCTGCACCTTGCCCGATCACCTGAATGGCATTATCCGTCTCAGCTGATTGCAACACGCTGACTTCGACGGTTTTGCCACCCTGTTCGGTTGCCATGACCGCGGAGCTGATCGCTTTTTGAATATCATTCAGAATCCGACGGATCTGCTCGGTGGATTCTTTCGATTGCTCGGCCAGACTGCGGACTTCCTGCGCCACAACGGCAAAGCCTTTACCATGTTCACCGGCTTTGGCTGCTTCAATAGAGGCGTTAACCGCGAGCAGATTGGATTGGCTGGCCAGATCGCCAACCGAGGAGATGATTTCACCAATCGCCATACTCTGTTCGCTTAAGCGTACAATACTTTCCGCAATGAAATTCATCTGTTCACGAATTTTGTTCATGCCGGTGAGTGTTTCATTAACACTCTTTTGCCCGTTTTGTGTCATCTGGGCGGTGCTGCGCGCTGATTCCGATACAAATGCCGATTTCTGATTCACCTGATTAGCGGTGACTTTGATCTCTTCCAATGTTGTGGATGTTTCACTGACGGCGGCGGCTGTTTCGGTGGAGCTGGCCGCCAACTGGGAAGTCAGGGCCGCGATTTGTGCGGAAGAGCCACTCATTTGTTTGGCGGCATCTTTCACTTCGGCAATCATTTTACGGAAATTAGCGGTCATCGCGGCAAAGGAGTGCCCCAGTGCATCTTTTTCCGATAATGGGGTGCTATCCACTGATAGATCGTTATCAGCCAGTGCGCGGGCGACATTTGACATCCGTTGCAGGTAATCATTCATCTGCTCGAATGCTTCCGACAAGATGCCGATTTCATCACTGCGTTTTGTTATGGATGTTGAACGTTGGGATAGGTCACCTTTAGAGATCCGGTTTGCGGTGTCGGTCAGCTCATGTAGCGGGTTGCTAATGCTCCGCACCAGAAAGACTGCCGCCGCGGCCATGATGCTAACGGTTAAGATCGTGCCCCATAAGATAAACGCTTGCGCAAACTGATTGCTGGCCGTTAATTCTGCGGCACGTTGCTGTGCTTGATGCCGTTCTAGCGTATCAATCGCATCCCGGTTTTGTGACACTTTTTTCATCAACTCAATGCCAACGCCGTCTTTCATCAGCTGCACATATTCATCCAAAGTATGTTTGTCATACATGGTGATGCCCATTTCAAGGCTGCTGAGCCGTGAATTGAGCATATCTTCCAGCTCGTTAGTCAACCGTGCTGATTCTTCATTGGATGCCAGTTCACGCAGGTGGCTGAGTGCTGTGCGGGTTTTATCGACCGACTCATGGTACTGCTGCAGATAGGCAGGGCTGCCGCTAAGTAAATAAGAGCGTTGGGCTGATTCGGCAGAAAACAAGTTCGGAACAATCGCATTATTGGCATCAATCACACTAAATGTGCGCGATAGTGCCGCTGAATTTTCGATCACCCGGCCAATGTTGTTATAGGTAACGACACCCATGATGCCCAGTGCTGCCAGCATCAGACTGCCTAACAGTGCCAGTTTTTTGCCAATCGTCCATTTCATGGAGTCATTCCTCTTAATTATTTTTAGTTAATTTCTTCATCAACACACAATGCCGGATCATTCAGCAATAATTGTGCATCCAATAATATTTGACGATCAGGCGTTAAGCCTCGCAGGTAGCGCTGTGCTTGGTCACTGAGCGTTGGTAATTCATCCTGAATTTTGGACAACGGTAGTTGGGCGACGCCACTGATTTGTTCTACCAGCAAACCGAATTCCATGCGCTCATTACTGAGAATAATGACTTGTTGCATCGGTGCTTGTCCGGCAGAGGCTAAGCCGAGCAGTCTGTCTAAGTGCAATAAAGACAGAATGCGCCCACGAAGGTTCATAATGCCGGCGACAAAAGCAGGTACACAGGGCAGGGGCGTAACGTGGTTAACAGGAACAATTTCCCGAATATAACGCGATTCAAACGCATAGTGTTCGCCGTGTAATTCAAAACGGGTGATATCAATGCATTCGTGCTCATCCTGCTGATAGGCCGGTGCACTGGCGAGTTGCCGGGCCCGATCTTGTAATATTTTTTGTTTTTCCTCCGGGGATAACAGGTTCATCTATTTACCCTTCCATTTATCCATCTATGCGTAATTGCATCAAAAGTTCGCGCAACTGACCCGCAGACAGCCCCTCAGAATGGGGAATAAGACTGTCGTCTTCATGCATGCTGAGAATTCGGAATGCATTATCAAAATGTCGCTGCGCTTCGCGGCGATGGCCTTGCTGTTGCTCCAGATTAGCCAGGGTATAAATGGCCATGATCATATCCGGTTGCAGATATAACACGCGCCGTAATGCTTCTCTGGCCTGTGTTAACTGGTTGAGTTCCTGCAATATCATGGCGTGTAAATAATGCCCTGGCGCATTGAGTTTTTGTTCAGATAATGCGTCCTGACACAGTGTGCATGCTTCATTCAATAGGCCTTGATTAGCCAATGTTTGTGCTTGCTTTAATAGCTCTGCACTACTTTTTTTGGCCACAACCGGTATAGCGGTGGGCGCTTCGGGGGTTATCCACCTTGTTTGTGGTTGCGCGAGCGAAGGTTCAGGTAATTTGGCATAGTCAAAGAGAGCAGTAGTTGAGAACTCTGGCTGAGGTAACGGTAACGGTAACGGCTTCCACTGTGACTGCGGGTCGCGTTTACGGAATAAAAACGCCTGCCCAAATTGGACTGTTTCAAATTCTTGCTGGAAATAATGCGAACATTCAGTCTGGCTGACCACCAGCCAACCACCGGGTGCCAGCGATCTGGAAAATTGCTGAACGATTTGATTAATCGTTTGTGGGGCAAAATACATCAAAACATTACGGCAAAATAACACATCAACCTGATGCGTGCCGTTAGCAGGGGATGGGTAATCCTGTTGCGCCAGATTGAGGTGATTAAATTGCACCATTTGTCGGATCCGGCTATCCAGCGCAAAAGAGCCGTCCGTTTGCGGATAAAAATAGCGCTGTTTGTAATGCGTGGGGGTTGCACGAAATGACCAGGCTTTATAATTACCTTGCGCAGCTTTTTGTAACGATTGCTGATTGATATCGGTGGCCAGAATAGAGATATCCCAATGCTCAGCATCGTTGAGATGAGCATCCAATGCCATCGCTAATGAGTAGGGCTCTTCACCGGTTGCACACCCTGCACTCCATAATTTGATACGCCGGCCTTGGCGTTCCCGAATGCTGGGGATGATGGCATTTAATAGTGCATCAATGGCATCGGGTTCACGGAAAAAATAGGTTTCGCCAACCGTCAGTGCTTCCACGAGCTGTTGTAATTCGGTTGCCGAGAGTTGCCCGGCTAACAGGTTTTTAATTAAATCTATCTGTTGCGGGTAACCGAGAAACTGCGCAATTTGCGTTAGTTTGCGCTCCAGGTCGGTTAAGCGTTCGCCCGGATGATGGATGCCGTAATGCCGCGAGATGAAATCTCTAGCCAACCGGATAGGGTCTAACACCAGATTATCCATGTGACGCAGTTTCCTGTGCTGGCATCATCTGTATTTGTGCATCAAATTCACGTAGGCAGGCTGCAAGATCCTGGATCAACACCATGCCATCATCGAGCACCAGCAAGCCTTGCCATGGCGAGTTATGACTTAAAATATTATCAGCAGGAACAATGCGGGAGGCTTCTGTTGAAATGACTTGATGTACGGCGTCGGCGATCATCACCAAACGTTGCTGGTTATTACGGATCAGGATAAAAACATCATCAATATCCAGTTCCTTTTCCGGCAAAGAAAGCATTCGTCGGGTGTTAATAACCGGTAGGAGATCACCCTGTATATTAATCACACCTTGCAGAATCGAGGCCGAATGCGCGACAGGAGTAACTGCAGCAGCACGAGTCACTCGTTCGACTGCCGTCAGCGGTAACGCGTAGAGGTGATCATCCAGACGAAAGACAAACAGGGATATGGCTGATGAATCCAGAAGAAGCTCCTTTTCTTGATTTCCGGCAGATGGACAGAGACCACATCAAGCATGTGTCATTATGACAAATTAAGCACTTACTAAACAATCATCTTTGCATCCATTCGCGAACTAACTCACCATCTGGTTCGGAAAACTCAAGGCTTTGATAACGCCATGCTTTCATTTGTGCCGGCCAGCCCTGAGCAGGCCAACCGCCTTTGCGCAATAAATGCTGAATAAAATCGTGCTTATCGGGTAATTCACGCCAGACTGCGGGTAGGAAAGTGGCTCGATGATAACCATCACTGAGCCACAAACCATCAGTAAAAGGGGTTATAGCAGCTAGTAATTCCTCTTTGTTGCCAGCGGGGATGGGTTCACGTTCACTGAGCAGTGAAATGCTAATAACACAGTCGGTTAATTCATCTTTGGTCAGAGGTGGAAAACGGGGGTCTTGAAAAGCGGCGGCGCGGGCAAAATAGGCAATGGATTGTTGTAAGGGCATATCCTGTTCTAATGTGCCAATACAGCCGCGCAGTTCGCCATGTTTTCTAAGTGTGACAAAACAGCCGGGTTTTTGATCGCCATGCGCTAAGTTATGGGTAACTTGAGCATTACCTTGTGACCAATGAGCTTGGATAGCTTGCCGTGCCAGCGCCAGCATGGCCTGACGTTCGGCTAACTCAATACAAAGCAAAAGCGGCATATCCGACCACCCGATCTTTATCATGACTGGCATCACCCGAATTGCATTTGGCCAGCAGTTCAATTGTTAACTGATGCTGGTGGCCCCAATGCAATGCACCGTTCAATGCGTAGCAACCACAAGCCTGATCGCCCGATAACGTTTCATTAAATTGCAGTATTTGCTGAATGGTTTGCTCATCTTGTTGTTGGGCGATCTCGGAACTGAGGTAATGGCTGAGATCACTGCTGACAATCACCAGCGTGTCATCGTTCATCAGGAGTTCTAATGCATGGGCAACATCTTCTGGCGGGCATTCTCCTACCACCAGAGGAATAAGTTGAAATTCACCGAGTTGATATTGCAGGAAGGGGAGTTGGACTTCGATGGCATGTTCCTGACGGTGCGCTTCCGTCATGGCAATCACGCTCGGTAAGGTGAGCAGTTGCTCAATGGCCATTTTATCTAGTGGCACGCGGCCTAACGGTGTTGCTTCCGCATCCCAACGAGTAGGGACGGCGATACCTTTCACATAAACCCGATGCGCGGGGCATAACACGATCACGCGCTTAAACTGACTTTTCTGTAACAGCCGATAACCCTGTGCTGCGGTATCACCGGAGAACCGATATCCGGCATGCGGCAGGATCAGCATGCGTGGCCGACGGTTGGTATCTGCTGTCGGGTGGACATGGTTTTGCATCCAGCTTAGTAAACGCTCTGGATCGGCTGGATAAAACATATCCGCTACCGCGGGTTGATGAATGACCTGCATACAACCTCCGAATAGGTAGATGTCACCTACAATTATAGTGTTACCCCGGAGGATGTATGGATAATTCAGACAATACTGTTGCGACACATTATTGGCGTCATCTGGATAATGATCATGTCGTTTGTACGTTGTGCCCTCGTGAGTGTGAATTACGCGAAGGTAAGCGTGGCGTGTGTTATGTCCGCATGGCGCAGGGCGGTGAAATAGTCTTAACCAGTTATGGTCGCTCCAGTGGCTTTTGTATCGATCCGATTGAGAAAAAACCGCTGCATCATTTTTTGCCCGGCACGCCGGTACTGTCGTTTGGTACTGCCGGATGCAATCTGACCTGCGCATTTTGCCAAAATTGGGATATCAGCAAATCCCGCCATATGGAAACTTTGAGTGCCGCCGCGACACCGGAACAGCTGGCGAAATTGGCGGAGCAAACCGGCAGTCGTTCTGTCGCTTTTACCTATAACGATCCAGTGATATTTATGGAGTATGCGCTGGATGTCGCGGCTGCCTGCCATGAGCGGAGCATCAAAACAGTGGCGGTGACGGCGGGTTATATCAACCCGGAACCACGGCGAGAATTTTTTGCCGGCATGGATGCCGCGAATGTTGATCTCAAAGGCTTCACAGAAGCGTTTTACCATCGGATCTGTGGCGGGCACTTGGCGCCGGTGCTGGATTCTTTACGGTATTTAAAACATGAGACCCAGGTCTGGTTTGAAATTACGACATTATTGATCCCGGGGGAAAACGATTCTCCGGTCGAGCTTGACGCTATGTGTCGCTGGATCTCAGATGAATTAGGGCCGGATGTCCCATTGCATTTCACGGCATTCCACCCTGATTTTCATATGCTGGATAAACCCCGTACCCCCATGAGCAGCTTGTTACAAGCGCGGGATATCGCGAAAGCCCATGGTCTGCATTATGTTTATGTCGGCAATGTGCATGACGTTAAAGATGGTAGTACCTGGTGCCCTTCATGTGGCGAATTACTGATTGAGCGGGATGCATACCGGCTGGGAACTTGGGCTTTACAGCATGGCTGCTGTCAGCACTGTGGCACCAAAATTCCGGGGGTGTTTGAAGATTATCCTGGCAAATGGGGGCCAAGACGGTTACCGGTAGAGATAAAATAACGCATTGGCCTGACAGGGGGGCTGCCAGACCAATGCGTTATTTATGTTTAGGCTGCGTTAGCAACCGCTACTTTAGAGGCTTTGATTTTTTTCAGGGTGATAGCAACCAGTGCGGTGGTAACTGCACCTGCGGCCATGGCAGCTAATGCCAACAGGGGTTTATTCATCGCGCCCAGCAATGCCACAATTGGGCCACCGTGTGCAACCGCATTAGTTACACCGAATACGAAGGCCATTACTGCGGCGACGATACTGCCCAACATGTTGGCTGGAATAACCGCCAGTGGATCTTGTGCGGCAAACGGGATCGCGCCTTCAGAAATACCGACCAGACCCATAGCGGCTGCAGCTTTACCTGCTTCAATTTCGTCTTCATCGAACAGATCCATCTTACGACCGAGGAAAGTCGCCAGACCCATACCGAGTGGTGCCACTGGGATCGCACAGGCCATCGCGCCCATGAATTGAGTTTGACCTGAAGCAATCATGCCAACAGAGAACAGGAATGCGACTTTGTTGACCGGGCCACCCATGTCAAAGCCAGCCATGCCACCGATAACAATGCCTAATAACACCAGACTGCCACCACTCATGGAAACCAGCATGGCGTTCAGGCCGGTCATCAAACCGGCAATAGGGGCTCCGATGATGAAGATAAAGATCGCTGCGATAAACAAGGTACCGGACAGTGGTGCAATCAAAATAGGCACCAATGGACGCAACATTTTGTTGTAATCACGAGTAGCAACCCAGCGCACAAAATAACCAACCAATAAACCGGCAACAATGGCACCAATAAAACCGGTACCGGCAGTCGCACCATAGAATGAACCATCATTGGCAATCCAACCACCAATAAAACCTGGTGCCAGTGCTGGGCGATCAGCAATCGCATAAGCAATATAACCGGCCAAAATTGGGATCATCAGCTTGAATGCGACGACACCGACATTCAGCACCGAGTTCCACATACTACCGGCTGGAATTGCCATACCGCCTGGGGTCGGATCACCACCAATAGCCAGAGAAAGAGCAATCAATAAACCACCGGTAACAACGAACGGGATCATGTGGGAAACACCGTTCATCAGGAAGCGGTAAAGATCGGAACGGGTTTGCGTAGATTTATTTCCTTCAGCAGGCATAGCATTCCCCTGAGGTTGATATGGCGCAGCCGCTAACGCTTGTTTGATTAAGTTTTTGGCATCTTTAATCGGGGCTTTAACACCGGTTTTAATCACTTTCTTACCAGCGAAGCGGTGCATATCTACTTGTTTGTCACAACTCACGATAATGGCGTCTGCATCCGCGATTTCTTTTGCCGTTGGCGCATTTTTAACGCCAATGGAACCGTTGGTCTCAACTTTAATTTTGTAACCTAATTCTTTGGCCGCTTTTTCCAGTGCCTCCGCTGCCAGATAGGTATGTGCAATCCCCGCAGGGCAGCCAGTAACCCCGATCAGGAAACCTTTGTTGGCGCCTGATGGTGCTGCAACCGGCGCTGCTTTGGCGGTCAGTAAGGCCAACGCTTCACGGCTGGATTTAGCAGCCATAATGGCGTCGACAAAGCCAGTTTCTATTAATTTAGATGAAAGTTCTGCTAAGACACCGATGTGATGATCAGCACCACCGGCAGGTGACGCAATCATGAAAAACAGCTTGGATGGCTTGCCATCTTCGGCGCCGTAATCCACGCCTTTACGACTGACACCAATGACCACAGCGGGTTCAATAACCGCAGGGCTCTTGGCATGTGGCAGCGCAATGCCATCTTCAAAGCCAGTGTTACCAATGGCTTCACGTGCCTGCACGTCTTGTAAAAACTGCAGTTTATCTTTCACCTTTCCTTGCGCGGACAGCATCTCGATCATTTCACGAAATACGGCGTCCTTGGTGGTTGCCTGCAAATCGAGGCATATCAATTTTTCATTGATGAGGTTAGTGATCATAGCGATTCCCAAATGTATACGGTGCAATAAGCACCGATATTCCTAAATAATGCGAGCCAGTGACATCCATGTACTGAATCGGCATTTCCCCATTAAGCGATGGCATTATGTGGGGAATAAGCGGCTGGAAAAATCGGAAAGAAAACGCATAAACTGGATTTTTGTACCATAAGAATTGCAGTGTGATTTAGATCTCACTGCATGGGGCCAAGTATTAAAATTACCTGTTCAGATCTGAACGATACTTATGGATAAGCGCAGGGATATCATCAGGAAACAGCTAATGTCGAAAAAGAAGAATAAAAAATGGCTTTCATCAAACCGATCGTTTGCTTGGGAATTGAGTACGCACTTTTCAGCGTTAGCATCAAAAGCCAGTCAGGCTTTAGTGAGAATGGCTGATGATGGTGACACCGAAGCGTTGCATGATCTGCGGGTCAATCTACGCAGTTTGCGGGTATTACAAGGGTTGTATCCTCGCTGCCATATCATGCGGGAACAAAAGAAACAGTTAGGCATCGCCGCAGCGTTGACGGGGCAAGATCGGGATCGGGAGGTCGGCTTGGCACTGGCTGAATCGCTATATGCTAAAACAGGTTGTGGAGCGGAGATTGTCTCTTTGCTAGCAGATAACTTGCTGGTATTGCGACAGCATTTATTGCCTGATTTGCAGGTCACCACTTTAGCGGAAACTTTATTGCAAGTGAGTGTGGTCTGGGATAGAAAAACGCGGCATAAGCGTAAAAGTGTTTTGCAATCAGCAGCCCGACAGAAATCACGTCAATTGGAGAAACGCTTTTTGAAAGCGGCAGCGGATTTAAAACTAAGCTCCCCAATTGCGGATTGGCACGCCTTACGCTTACAGATAAAACAGTTGCGTTACTGGGGGAAAGGGTTTGCGGCCGTATTAACCAAACGACAGAATCATCGGTTACCAGTATTAACTGAGTTACAGCAAAGTTTAGGGTTATTGCATGATATTGCTTTATTTGAAGAGCAATGGCCTCAAGAACTGATATTGCCGAAACAATGGCAAAAGCGCTTAAAGAAGCGGCAACAACATGCCTTGAAAGATGCTGCTGGTGTATTGCAGCATCTGAAACACATTTGGTGATGAATTTAAACAGCCCTGACGGATGCAGGGCTGTAGCTATTAATTGAACGCCAGAAAATCAAACAACTCTGGTTTTAATGTGCCTACTAAAGTAACCACACCGAGCACGGCAAAAATAGCAGCGGCAATACTGTGTACCAGCTTGACCGGCATCTTTTGTGCTATTTGTTTGCCAACAAATACGGCTGGCACGTTGGCGATCATCATGCCTAGTGTGGTGCCTGCTACGACAGGAAGCAGCGTCTGATATTTAGCTGCCAGCGCGACGGTGGCAACTTGTGTTTTATCGCCCATCTCAGCCAGAAAGAAAGCCACTAGCGTGGTGCCAAAAATACCAAAATGAGCCAGCTTGGCATCAGCTTCATCAAATTTATCCGGGATCAGCGTCCACAATGCCATGGCGATAAAAGAGATGCCTAAGATCAACCCCATTGTTTGTGGGGTTGCCAACGATGTTAGCCATTCCCCAATCGCACCGGCAAGGCCATGGTTAACCAGCGTCGCGATCAAAATGCCGAAAATAATAGGAATTGGTTTCTTGAATTTTGCGGCAAGAATGAATGCTAATAGTTGAGTTTTATCCCCGATTTCAGCCAGAGCGACAATACCGGTGGAAATGACAAAAGCAGACACGTGATACTCCTTGGCCGGAAAATATTCCAATGACCACACACCTGTCCGGCCTGCACAGGGTATGGTCAAAGGTCTTGCCAGGTGTACCCGTCGATGATGACGAATCACTGCTTGCACCATGACCATGAGGGTCAAGTTTGTTGATGCAAGCCCTTTACGAAAAACAGGAGGCTACTCCCCAATGACCCGCGCAGTATAATCATTTTGCCGTTAGAGTCAAAATTTAGTATCATCAAACAACTGTATATAAATACATTATTTAAGTTGTAATCAATTATGATGGCAAAGACACATCAGGCGTTTGCAGTATTCAGTTTGCTGATGGTCGAAAGTCATGCACCTGAGTTTGCTGGAAGAATAGAGATAGCTTGTTTACTGGTCATGTTCGGGGCGTTATTGCCAGATATTGATTCACCAGAAAGCTCGTTTGGTCGGTTAATGCCTGTTATTAGTAAACCGCTGCATTCATTGCTTGGGCATCGCACGGTCACGCATAGTTTGCTGGCTATCGTTTTGCTTTATTGCTGTCTTACCGCATCACCCATGTGGCATCTGTATGCCAAAACAATCAGTCTTGGTTTTATCAGCCATATTGTTGGTGACATGTTGATTGGCACTAACGGGATTGCGTTGTTCTGGCCTTTTAAGCAAAAAGTCAGCCTTAATCCACTGGGTATGAAGGTGGGTGGTGCAGGGGAATATCTGGTTTTTAATATATTGCTGGTGGCTATCGTCATCCAAGTGCTACAGCGGTTTAATCCGGCCGCTTATCAGGTGTTGGAAAACAATATCAGCTTTGTGTGGCATAGATTTTTCATCGAGGTATGAGGTGTTTAGCGGGCCCAGAAACGACAAAGCCCCGCATAAATGCGAGGCTTCAGAATCATGGTGCCCAGACGCGGAATCGAACCACGGACACGCGGATTTTCAATCCGCTGCTCTACCGACTGAGCTATCTGGGCTTAGGTTGAATGGTGCCGGCTATCGGAATCGAACTGATGACCTACTGATTACAAGTCAGTTGCTCTACCAACTGAGCTAAGCCGGCACGTATTCAACGAGGCGTGATTATAAGGAAATCGAACGGCGCGTCTATATCTGATTGCATAAATTTATCATTTTTGCGTTCGTTTGCTGATATTTTCGACGAAAATGGGTTTTTAACGCAGATTGGGTAGATAGCGAAGCCAGGTTCCATCAACTAACATCATGTTATGTATGTTATTGATTCGGCAGTTATGGAACTTTTTATACTGATCGGTTTGATTATCCTCAATGGCGTTTTTGCGATGTCAGAGATAGCCATTGTCACTGCGCGTAAGGCGCGTCTATCAAAGCAAGCCGCCGACGGCGACAAAGGGGCTAAAACAGCGCTTAAACTTGCGGAAGATCCGACCAATTTTTTATCTACGGTTCAAATTGGTATTACATCGATTGGTATTCTTAACGGCATTTTCGGGGAAGCAATTCTTGCTGATCCTGTTTCTGTCTGGCTTCAGCATTTTGGTTTATCGGTTGCAACCAGCAAGGTGACGGCCATTGTTTTTGTCGTGGTGTTGGTCACGTACATTTCCATCGTTGTCGGCGAGTTAGTACCTAAGCGGATAGGGCAACTGAATGCTGAAGTTATCGCGGCACTGGTTGCCCGACCGATGCAATTGTTGGCTTTATTCACCCGTCCGTTCGTTTTGTTGTTATCCGCATCTACGCATGCAATGCTCCGTCTGATGGCGGTGCGCCAAAACAATAACAACAGTGTCACGGAGGAAGAGATCCACGCCATGTTAGCGGAAGGCTCAGAGGCGGGTGTCATAGAGCACAGCGAACATACGATGGTGCGGAATGTTTTTCGTTTGGATGATCGTACTGTGACTTCATTGATGGTGCCGCGTGCCGATATTGTTTTTATTGATGTTGAGGAGTCGTTAGAGCTGAATTTGCAGCGGATGACCGATTCTGAACACTCTAGTTTTCCCGTCTGCCGTGGTGGGTTACGTGACTTACTGGGCGTTGTCAGTGCTCACCAGATCTTATCGCAAACAGTGCAGGGTGGAACGCTGGATTTTGCTATGTTGGCTTTACCTTGTGAATTTGTACCGGAAACCTTAAGCGGTATGGAATTGTTGGAACATTTTCGTGCTTACGGTTCCCACATGGCATTTGTTGTTGATGAATACAGTGAATTACAGGGTATTGTTACCGTGCAGGATGTTCTGGAATCGTTAACCGGCGAATTTTACCAAGAAGACAGTGATGATGCGTGGGCGGTACAACGAGAAGATGGTTCCTGGTTATTGGATGGCCTGATCCCCGTCATGGAATTAAAAGATTACTTACAATTGACGCATTTGCCGGAAGAAGAACGCAATCGTTATCATACGCTGAGTGGTTTAGTCATGTTGTTATTGGGGCGGGTACCCACTACCGGTGATCGATTAAAAGTGGATGATTGGCAATTGGAAGTGGTCGATATGGACGGTTTGCGTATCGATAAGGTATTAGCAACCCGGATCATCATGGCCAATGCCGATGAAAATCCGGATACTGGCGGTTAATTGTGATGCTTTAAATTGGATCCGCGAATTGTGTCTGAATTTGTAAACGCTCTTCGGTAGCATTCAGTAATGCAGTGACACAATCCGCATCAAGACGCCCTGCAGCAACTTCTTTGTGTAATTCTGCGATAACTTCTTCTTCACTCCATGCTTTTTTATACGGACGAATGGTCGATAACGCGTCGTAGACATCGGCTATGGCAATAATGCGTGATTCAATCGGAATTTGTGCCAGCGTTAAGCCTTGCGGATAACCAGAGCCATCACCGCGTTCGTGATGCCCCGATACAACATTACGCATGATCGTGGCCGCTGTGTTTTGATTAAGGCCCAGATCGTCAATCATTTGATCAATCATCACGACACCAAGCTGAACATGCTTTTTCATGGTGTTCCATTCGTCGGCATCTAACTTGCCGGGTTTCAGCAAAATTTTGTCTGGAATACCCACTTTGCCAATATCGTGTAATGGCGCAAACAAGTGCAGATATTCAATGAATTCATCGGTCAGTTGATACTTTTCGGCAATGCCTTTTGCGATCAGGCGGGAATACATGGCCATTCGATCTAAGTGGTTGCCCGTTTCCAGATCCCTGATCCGTGCAAAATCAGTCGCCAGGTTTACCGTATTGAGCAGAGATTTGACGGCTGCAACTTCAACTAAATAGAGATGGGCTGCCAGATCTGCAAAAACGTCCAAGAAGTGGAGGGTCTCTTGCTGAAATGCATTCGGTGTTTTGGAATCAAAAAACAAGAAAGCTACAAAGTGATTACCCTGAAACACAGGGATCGTATAACTGCTGAGATAGTGTTGTTTTTTTAACCATTCTGTATGGTCGCTGTGTGCGTGAAAAGTATCATCAATGTCTTGAACAATACGGCTTTTACGTAAATGAATCAGCGTCTGTAACGACGGTACCTCCGACATATGCGCCTCATAGGCTTTAAGCGGAGAACCGTCAGGGGTACTGCTAACAAAAGTTTTCAACAAGTCTGTTTTTGCGTCATAAAGGGCAATGGCGATCCGATCAATAAACTCATACCGCCCGCGAATGATTTCATGCAGATTTTCAAGTCGTTGTGACAGATCGATCTTAGACATTGAGAGCGCATCCATCAGTTGATTTGTTTTCGTCTGCATGTTTTTTCTTCCGTCTTACTTTGCGTTTTAGCCTTTGTAAAGCGTAGCTGATAACGGCTCTTTTACTGTGAGTCGGGTGGTAAAAGACAATAAAGAGTCAAAAGAAAACGGCCAAACTGAGTTTGTTATTTTATTTGAAATGAGAATCATAATTATTTAGATTTCAGCCCTCTAATAATAAACTAACAGGAATTAACATGTTTCCACAGAAGAAACTCGCTTTGTTTGTCGGTCTGGTAGTGTCGAATGGTTATGCTGTATACGCCATGGCAGAACAGGTATCTGCAACTGAATTAGGCACGGTTTATGTCACTGAAAATCAGGATGACACCGCAACAGAAGGTAGTGGTTCTTATACCGTTAAAAGCTCGGATTCAGCGACGAAGTTAAAATTGTCGCCGAAGCAAACACCACAAACGGTAAACACCACTACACGAACGAAGATGGATGATTTCAGTCAAAACTCGATAAAAGATGTGCTGGCTGGTACCAGTGGTGTCAATGTGGAAAAAGTGGAAACAGATCGCACGTATTACACGGCCCGTGGTTTTGATATTACTAATTTTCAGGTCGATGGGGTGGGGTTGCCACTGACGTTTGGTTTGGCTGATGGTGATATTGATACTGCTATTTATGACCATATCGATGTTATTAAGGGATCGAATGCGTTGCTAAACGGTACGGGTGAGCCCTCAGCGACCGTGAATGTGGTCAAAAAACGGCCAACCAGCGAGTTCCAATCCAGTGCGACGGGGTCTGTTGGATCATGGAATAACAAACGCCTTGAAGGCGATATCTCTGGCCCGATGTCTGAAAATGGCAAATTACGCGGCCGTATGGTGGCGGTGAATCAAAATAAAGATTCGTATCTGGATCTCTACGGCACTGATCAAAAAGTATTTTACGGAATCATGGAAGCGGACCTGACCGATACCACTATATTGACATTCGGGCTGCATTATCAGAAACATGAAGCGGATAGCCCGCTGTGGGGGGCATTGCCGTTGACCTACAGTGATGGCAGTGCAACCAATTACGATGTGTCGAAAACAACTTCAACAAACTGGGCTTATTGGGACACCAAGGAAGAGCGTTCTTTCGTGGAGTTATCACAAAAGTTAGCCAATAACTGGAAAGTGAAAACCTCGCTGACCCACATTGCATCCACTCAGGATTCCAAACTTTTCTACATGTATGGCAAGCCGGATAAAACCACCGGTGTTGGGTTGTATGCCTACCCCAGTGTCTATGTGTATGACGGCCAGCAAAATTTGATTGATGTTAACGCCAGTGGGCCGTTCCGCTTAGGTGGACGGGAGCATCAATTGGCTGTTGGTGCCAATATCTCTCATGCGAACATTGTGGAGCGTTCTGACTATAGCTCGGCGATAGGGCAGTCGGTGGGTGATTTCTCACAATGGGACGGCTCTTTCGCCGAACCTGATTTCTCAGCATCATCGAACACCGCTGATTACAACGACAAACAAGTCACTGCATACAGTGGTGCGCGTTTCAGTTTGACGGATAATTTAGCCTGGATTGCGGGTGGTCGTATTACTTCGTGGGAAACCGAAGGCCAGTCCTACGGAGAAGATAAAGCGGCAGCAGAACATGGCAAAGTTACGCCGTATACCGGTGTCGTTTATGACATCAATGCCAATTACGCCGTGTATGCCAGTTATGCCGGTATTTTTGCGCCACAAAATAAAACCGATAGCACCGGTGATCGTCTGAAACCCGTCACCGGGGATAGCTACGAAACTGGGGTGAAAGGTGAATTCTTCGATAAGAAGCTGAATACCACGGTAGCCTTGTTTAAATCCAAGCAAGATAACATGGCGGAACAAGCCGGCACGAGAGGCGGTAAAGCCTATTACACCGCAGTAAATGGGATCCGCAGCCAGGGGTATGAATTCGATATTGCTGGCCAGATCCGGGATGATCTGGAAGCGTCGGGGGGGTTCACGCATGTTGATATAGATAATAGCGATGGCAGCGCAGCGAAGACCTACACTCCTCGTGACACATTTAAGCTGGCGGGTACTTACCGCATGAATAAATGGAAAGCAGGTGCTGGTATCTCATGGCAAAGTGACATCTATAGCATCGCGAGTGGGTTTAAAGTTACGCAGGATAGTTATGCATTGCTGAATTTAATGGCCGGGTATGACTTCACGCGTAATCTCAGTGCCAGTTTGAATGTCTATAATGTGACTAACGAAAAATACATTAATAGTCTCTATTGGTCACAAGGCTATTACGGCGCACCACGTAATGCCATGCTTTCTGTCAGCTGGAAACTCTGATTTAGACACTTCACACCGTCAGTATGTTTATTGGCGGTGTTTAGATCACTTATTTTGCAATAGATCTTTTAATCTCCTGCCAAGATCATAAAAATACAAAGAATTCACAACATTTTGTTAACAAGCTTTGCAAACTGACACCTGAATCATAGAATAGAGTGATACACATAGGAAATGTGCTATATCGTTCTGATGGGGTTGTTAGATGAGAAAGAATAGGTTTTGGTGGCTATTGCCATCAGCAACAGCATTATTGCTAAGTGGTTGTAATATGGCGGTGCTTGATCCGAAAGGCGCCATCGGGATGGAACAAAAGTCCCTGATCCTGACAGCTACCTGGCTGATGCTGATCGTTGTGATTCCAGTCATTATCATGACGTTTCTGTTTGCTTGGAAATATCGGGCTTCCAATAAAAATGCTACTTATGCGCCAAATTGGTCGCATTCCAATAAAATTGAATTTGTCGTATGGACAATTCCCTGCATTATCATTGTGTTTCTGGGCGCTCTGACTTGGAATACAACGCATAAGTTAGATCCACGTGTACCGCTGACTTCAGATGCAAAACCTATCGTAATTGAAGCGATTTCTCTTGATTGGAAATGGTTGTTCATCTACCCAGAGCAAGGTATTGCGACCGTCAATGAAATCTCTTTTCCTGCCAATGTGCCTGTGCAGTTTAAGGTCACTTCAGGTTCTGTGATGAACTCTTTCTTCATTCCTCAGTTAGGTAGTCAAATCTACGCGATGGCAGGCATGCAGAATCAAGTGCACTTAATTGCCAACGAAGAGGGCACTTATAAAGGCATTTCTGCCAATTTCAGTGGTAAAGGGTTCTCCGGCATGAAGTTTAATGCCTATGCCACGTCACCTGAGAAATTTGCACAATGGGTTGCCAAGGTGAAACAGTCTTCACAAGGCTTGCAGCTTGCAGATTATGAGCAATTGGCGAAACCGACAGAAAATAACCCAGTGACTTATTTCTCGACCGTGAAGCCTAATCTCTATCAAGACATTATTAACAAGTTTATGGGTTCGGACTCGCATATGGAAAAACATATGAATGAGGATATGAAGATGAATCAAGCGATGGATATGGAGCAAGCCATGCCTATGCCCTCTCATTCTGGCGCTGGAGAATAAATGATGTTTGGAAAATTAACGCTGGAAGCAATTCCATATCATGAACCCATCATTATGGTGACCGTTGCCGGCATCATCTTGGGTGGCATTCTGACGCTGGCGGCTCTTACTTATTTCAAAAAATGGACTTGGCTGTGGAAAGAGTGGCTGACGTCCGTAGATCATAAAAAAATCGGCATGATGTATATCATCGTGGCGATGGTGATGTTACTGCGCGGTTTTGCCGATGCGATCATGATGCGTGCGCAAACTGCCATGGCATCTGCCGGGTCGGAAGGTTTCCTGCCACCACATCATTACGACCAGATCTTTACTGCGCACGGCGTGATCATGATCTTCTTCATGGCGATGCCGTTTATGGTGGGGTTGATGAACATTGTGGTGCCGTTACAGATTGGCGCACGCGATGTTGCGTTTCCATTCCTGAACTCGCTGAGTTTCTGGCTGTTTGTCGTCGGTGTTGCGTTGATCAATATTTCGCTGGGTGTCGGCGAATTCGCGCAAACCGGTTGGCTGGCTTATCCTCCGTTGTCCGGTAAGGAGTACAGCCCCGGCGTCGGGGTCGATTACTGGATCTGGAGTCTCCAGATCTCAGGGATTGGTACCTTGCTGACGGGCGTTAACTTCTTTGTGACGATCCTGAAAATGCGTGCACCAGGCATGAAAATGATGCAAATGCCGGTGTTTACATGGACTGCGCTGTGCTCCAATATTCTGATTATTGTGGCATTCCCGATCCTGACGGTGACTATCGCACTGCTGACATTAGACCGTTATATCGGTACCCATTTCTTTACTAATGATATGGGTGGTAGCCAGATGCTGTATGTAAACCTCATCTGGGCGTGGGGCCATCCGGAAGTTTATATTCTGGTATTACCGGCATTCGGTATTTTCTCTGAAGTTGTAGCAACATTTTGTAAAAAACGCCTGTTTGGTTATACCTCACTGGTGTGGGCAACAGTGGCGATCACCATTCTTTCGTTCATTGTTTGGTTGCACCATTTCTTTACTATGGGTGCCGGCGCTAACGTCAACGCGTTCTTCGGTATTGCTACCATGATTATCTCTATTCCAACAGGGGTGAAGATTTTCAACTGGCTGTTTACCATGTATCGCGGGCGTGTTGAGTTCAGCACACCTATTTTGTGGACACTCGGCTTTCTGGTGACCTTTTCGCTAGGTGGTATGACCGGCGTGCTGTTGTCGGTGCCAGGTGCAGACTTCGTGTTACACAACAGCTTGTTCCTGATTGCGCACTTCCATAACACTATTATCGGTGGGGTTGTGTTCGGTTATCTGGCGGGTTTCAACTACTGGTTCCCGAAAGCAATGGGTTTCAAACTCAATGAAAAATTGGGCAAAACCGCGTTCTGGTTCTGGATCACAGGTTTCTTCTTCGCCTTCGTTCCTTTATACATCCTTGGCTTTATGGGGATGACTCGTCGTCTGAGTCAGAATATCGATCCGTCATATCACAATTTATTGCTGGTGGCAGTGTTCGGTGCGGTGCTGATTTTCTGCGGCATTTTGACCCAGTTACTGCAATTGGCCGTTAGTATCAAAGATCGTAATAAAAACCGTGATTTGACTGGTGACCCATGGGGTGGCCGTACGCTGGAATGGGCAACCTCTTCACCGCCACCATTCTATAATTTCGCAGAAGTGCCACAGATTCATGATCTGGACGCTTTCTGGGATATGAAAGAAAAAGGCATCGCTTATAAACAACCAGCGAAGTATCACGAAATTCACATGCCAAAGAACACCGGTGCGGGTGTCTTGATTGGGCTGTTTAGTCTGGTAATGGGTTTCGCGCTGATTTGGTACATCTGGTGGCTGGCTATCGTTGGCGCGTTGGGTGTGGTTATTACTTGGATTGCACATTCATTTAATGATGATGTGGACTATTACGTGCCGGTAGACGTAGTGACAAAAACTGAAAATGAACATTTTGCAAATATCAAACAGGCAGGGGTGAAGCATGTCGGTTGAAACATTGAATCATCAATCTGCGCACACTGAGGAGCATGAGCATCATCATGATGCGGGTGCCAATGCGGTGTTTGGTTTCTGGATCTACTTGATGAGCGACTGCATTCTGTTCGCAAGTATTTTTGCGACATATGCCGTCTTATCGACCAGCATTGCAGGTGGTCCAAGTGGAAAAGACATCTTTGAACTGCCTTATGTATTGGTAGAAACGTTCTGCCTGCTGATCAGTAGCTTTACCTACGGTATGGCGATGTTGGCGATGAACAAAGGAAATCAAAGCTCAGTCATGAAATGGCTGGGCGTTACCTTCCTGTTCGGTCTGGCATTCATCGGCATGGAAGTGAATGAATTTGCGCATCTGATCCATGAAGGTTATGGCCCGGATCGTAGTGCTTTCTTATCTGCGTTCTTTACGTTGGTGGGAACGCATGGTTTGCACGTTACTTCCGGTTTGATCTGGATGGCAGTGCTGATGGTACAGATTGTGAAAAATGGTCTGACGGCAAAAAATGGCACTCGTCTGATGTGTCTGAGTCTGTTCTGGCATTTCCTTGATATCGTCTGGATTTGTGTGTTTACCGTTGTTTACCTGATGGGAGTTATGCCATGAGCCATTCATCAACACATCATGGTGGTGCTAGCCACGGCAGCGTAAAATCGTACATTGTTGGATTTATATTATCGGTAATTCTGACCGTAATTCCGTTCTGGATGGTGATGCATCCGGGGGAATCACATACCACCATCTTGTATGTGATTGTCGGTTTAGCGCTGGCGCAGATCTTGGTACAGCTGGTGTATTTCTTACACATGAATTCATCGTCAGAAGGTGGATGGAACCTGATCGCGTTTGTGTTTACGGTGCTGATCATCGCTATTTTGGTGGTGGGCTCGTTGTGGATCATGTTCCACCTCAATACCAATATGATGGTTCAATAAAGAGCGGATAACATGATCAAGCAGTACCTGCTCGTTACTAAACCGGGAATTATTTTTGGTAACTTAGTTTCCGTGATTGGTGGATTTTTCCTGGCTTCGAAAGGAAGCCTGGATTTACCCCTGTTTCTGGCTACGATCACCGGCGTTTCGCTGGTGATCGCATCAGGTTGTGCTTTTAACAATTACATCGATCAAGATATTGATCGCATCATGGAACGTACCAAAAACCGGGTATTGGTGCAGGGATTAATATCACCAAAAGTGACACTAATTTATGCCTCTGTATTAGGTTTGGTCGGTGTTGCTTTACTTGATATTGTAGCCAATCGATTAGCTGCCTTACTCGCGGTGATGGGGTTTGTGGTTTATGTTGGTTTGTATAGTCTCTGGCTAAAACGCAAATCGGTATACGGTACATTGATTGGTAGTTTGTCGGGGGCTGCGCCACCGGTAATTGGTTATTGTGCCGTCAGTAATCAGTTCGATATCGCAGCTTTGATCTTGTTACTGATTTTCAGTTTATGGCAAATGCCACACTCTTATGCGATTGCGATCTTCCGTTTTAAAGATTATCAGTCAGCATCGATACCTGTATTGCCGGTGAAATACGGCATTTCTGTTACCAAAAATCATATCTTCCGTTATATTCTGGCGTTTGCAGTCGCGACATTAATGCTGACGTTAAGCGGTTATGCCGGTTACAGCTATTTTGTTGTTGCAGCCTTGATCAGTGCGGGTTGGCTTGCCATGGCGCAGGCTGGTTTTAAAACAACGGATGATAGAGTGTGGGCGAAGAAGTTGTTTATTTTTTCGATTGTGGCAATCACCATGTTGAGTGTCATGATGTCGATCGATTTTACTACAACAGACCCTGCACAATTTCTGACTTATCTGGAATAAGCGGTAATGAATGATAACCAGATGACGGCCGAAGAACGTCGGGCGACCTGGGGGCTGGGCGCCGTATTTTCACTGCGGATGCTCGGCATGTTTATGGTTTTACCGGTCTTGACCACTTATGGCATGGCCTTGCAAGGGGCCACTCAAGCACTGATTGGTATAGCTATCGGTGTGTATGGTTTGGCTCAGGCGCTTTTCCAAATTCCATTCGGTTTATTATCTGACAAGGTAGGGCGTCGTCCACTGATCGTCGGCGGTTTGCTGGTCTTTGCTCTGGGCAGTGTTGTTGCTGCTACTACCGATTCTATCTGGGGAATTATCCTTGGGCGTGCTTTACAAGGCTCTGGTGCTATTGCTGCCGCGGTGATGGCACTGCTTTCTGATCTGACCCGTGAACAAAACCGCACTAAAGCAATGGCATTTATCGGCGTTAGTTTTGGTATCACCTTCGCTATCGCCATGGTGTTAGGCCCGATCATCACACATGCCTTGGGGTTATCTGCATTATTCTGGGGAATTGCGTTGTTGGCAGTTGCGGGCATCGTGATCACGTTAACCGTTATTCCTCAACCTTCTCATCATGTATTGAATCGTGAGTCTGGCATCGTGAAGGGCAGTTTCAGCTTAGTGCTGGGAAATAGCCGTTTGCTAAAACTGAATACCGGTATTATGAGTTTACACATCTTACTGATGGCCAGTTTCGTTGCACTACCGTTGGCGATGGAACATGCCGGTTTTCTGCGCCAACAACAGTGGAAAGTCTATCTCATCACTATGCTGGTTTCTTTCGTCGCGGTGATCCCGTTTGTCATTTATGCAGAAAAAAAACGGCAGATGAAACGCGTATTTGTGGCCTGTGTCGTGATGATTTTTCTGGCAGAACTGGTGCTTTGGTTTGCAGGGCAGCATTTATGGATCATCTTTGCGGGTATTCAATTATTCTTCATTGCGTTTAACGTTATGGAAGCCATTTTACCGTCGCTGGTGAGTAAAGAAGCGCCCGCCGGGTATAAAGGCACCGCCATGGGTATTTATTCTACCAGCCAGTTTATCGGTGTCGCGATTGGTGGCAGCTTGGGTGGCTGGTTGTTGCAGTTAAATGGTACAGGCATGGTCTTTCTGGGTAGCGCGGTTATTGCCGCTGTCTGGTTTATGGTCAGTATGACGATGCAAGAACCTCCTTATGTCAGCAGCTTGCGGATCCAGCTACCTGATTCGGCACAACAAGAAGGGGCGGCACTTGAACATCGACTCAAAGCTCAACCGGGTGTTGCCGATGTGGTTATCGTTTTTGAAGAAGCGGCGGCTTACATTAAGGTCGATACCAAATTGTCTACCCGTCGTGATCTGGAACAGATAGTCACCATGGCTTGATTCGGGTCACGATTTGTTACTGGTAACTTTGCTACTTTCTGTCTGCTGCTTTCCTTAATCTGTTTTTCTTTATGGAATTAGACTGATGACCCGACAGATCAATAAAGACACCACGCTTTGCATGTCGCTTGCGGCGCGCCCAAGTAACTTTGGCACTCGTTTTCATAATTTCTTATACGATGCCTTAGATCTTGATTACATCTACAAAGCCTTTACGACCACCGATCTGGCTGCTGCTATCGGTGGGGTTCGTGCATTAGGCGTACGTGGTTGTGCGATCTCGATGCCATTCAAAGAGGCCTGTATTCCGATGGTTGATGAGCTGGATCCTTCTGCTAAAGCGATTGATTCTGTGAATACCATCGTTAATACCAATGGTTATCTGAAAGCTTATAACACTGATTACATCGCTATCGCCAAATTACTTAATGAGCATCAGGTGCCATCAGATCTGGTATTTGCGTTACGCGGAAGCGGTGGTATGGCGAAAGCTGTCGCATGTGCCTTAAAAGATGCCGGCTTTAAAAACGGTTATATCGTGGCCCGAAATGAAGCGGCAGGTAAGCAGTTAGCTGGTTTGTATGGCTTTAACTGGGCGCCGGATATGACTGCTGTGCAAGCCGATATGCTGATCAACGTAACGCCGATTGGTATGGCCGGCGGTGCAGATGCAGAGACTCTGGCTTTTACCGAGTTGGCCATCGAGCAGGCTCAGGTCATTTTTGATGTCGTGGCATTACCGGCAGAAACGCCATTGATCCGTTATGCCAGAACACAGGGCAAAAAGGTCATCACAGGTGCGGAAGTGTTTGCGATCCAAGCGGTGGAGCAGTTTGTGTTGTATACCGGTATTCGCCCGAGTGACGAGGTGTTTCAGCAAGCGGCGAAACATGCGCGAGGTTAACGTGCAGTAAAATCGCTAAAGAGGATCAACCGATTTTAAATAACGGGCGAAACAGATACGATTATCGGTATCTACTTTTGCCCGATACATAGCGGTATCAGCACTTTGGATAATCGCATCTACGGTGTCACCATTTTCTGGATAGGTAGCAATCCCAATACTGGCAGAAACCGAGAGCTGGTAATTTTTTATGGTACAAGGCTTCTGAATTTCATCGCGTAGTTTAATGGCCAATTTTTCCAAACTTTCTGTATCTGCAAACTCGGGTATCAAAATCACAAACTCATCGCCGCCCTGACGACAAACCGTATCGGATCCTCTGACCATCTGTAACAGCCGCTTGGCAATGGTTTTTAATACGGTATCTCCGGCATCATGACCATATTCATCATTGATGGGTTTAAACCGGTCAAGATCGATAAAAAGTATGGCCATACGTCGTTGATGGCGATGTGCCAGAGCGAGAGCGTTAGTGGCACGTTCAACAAGTAAAGAGCGGTTAGGCAGATCTGTCAGATAATCATGATGAGCGAGATGCTGAATGCGTTTTTCCGCTTCACGGCGTTCAGAGATATCGAGGAACATGCCAACATAATTGGCTACATTTCCCTTTTGATCTAAAACACGGCTAATCGAGAGCAATTCGGGTAATAAACGGCCATCTTTCCGGCGATTGACTAATTCCCCTTCCCAGCGTCCGGTGCGGATTTCCATCCGTACAACCGTAGATCTCAAGAATTCATGTCCCTAAACCAGGGGTAATTTACAACTTTGGCGCGTTAAATACCTTTGTTAGTGTGTATATCATGTGTGGATGGGAGCATTTAGGTTTTGTGATGTGTCCAAGATTTATTATGAGATTGGAGATTGAGATTCGAGTGGATTCATAGATGGATAGTGTAAAATCATACTTGAAATGATTAAACCAAATACTTAGTAAATAATAATTGCACAATTAAGGTGAAACTGGATGTCTATTGTAGAGTCAATGATTTTTAGGGATATGTTAATCAAACTGGCTAATGAAAATGGTTCTGATTTATATCTATCTACTGGAGCAGTGCCCAGTATTAAGTTTAATGGGGTGTTAACACCTATTCAGGCACAGAAAATAAAAAAAAGTGATATTGCTAATATTGTTGATGCACTTTTGAGTCCAGCTCAAAAAGCTGAATTAGAAGGAAAGCTTGAAGTTAATTTTGCTTTTTCTTTACCAGAAAAAGGACGATTTCGTGTAAATGTATTTCGTCAGAAAAATGATACATCAATTGTAGTGCGAAATATTAAATTGGATATCCCAGCCTTTTCAGAATTGAAACTACCGCCTGTATTGCTGAATGTTATTATGGAGAAACGAGGTCTAATATTGTTTGTTGGAGCTACCGGATCAGGTAAGTCAACTTCACTAGCCGCTTTAATTGATCATCGGAATGAAAATAGTCCAGGCCATATCATTACAATTGAAGATCCTATCGAATACATTCATTCGCATAAAAAAAGTATTATTAATCAGCGAGAGGTTGGGGTAGATGCTCTTAATTTTCATTCTGCTCTTAAGGGCACACTGCGCCAAGCACCAGATGTAATTCTTATTGGGGAAATTCGTGACCGAGAAACTATGGAGCATGCACTTGCATTTGCTGAAACAGGTCATTTAGTTTTATCCACATTACATGCAAATAATGCGAATCAAGCATTGGATCGTATTATTAATTTCTTCCCTGAGGAGCGTCGCGAACAACTAAAACATGATTTGGGTAATAATATCAGATCTATTATTTCTCAGCGATTGGTGAATACAATCAATGGTGGTCGGAGAGCTGCTGTTGAGATTTTATTAGGGTCAGCAACCATTCAAGATATGATCCATCGAGGTGATTTTTCTGGTATTAAGGAGATCATGGAAAAGTCAGTTAGTTTGGGTATGAAAACTTACGATCAATGTCTCTTTGAGCTCTATTGTGAAGGTGTTATTAGTGAGGAAGAAACGCTACAAAATGCAGATGCAGTCAATAATTTGAAATTGCGGATCAAACTGTATGATGAAAACAATGCAGCTAAAAGTAAAAATGCAGTATCTAACTGGTCATTGGATCCTCTTGAGGGCAAACAACAGGGTGATCTAAGTGAACTAATCTGAATTAGTTCCGACCAGATCTGACACTTCTGTTTGAAAAGAAGAGAGTTACCGGTTTTGATATGGGTGTCGAATCCTTAATCAAAACAACATTTGAGGTAACTCTCATGATCCATAGTAACAATCCCGTTATTAAACACAAAGCTGGTCTTCTCAATTTGGCAGAAAAGCTGAACAACGTTTCCCGTGCCTGCAAAGTTGGGCGTATCCAGAGACACCTTTTATCGCTATAAAGAACTGGTCGAAGAAGGTGGTATCGATGTTTTACTTGATAAATCCCGGCGCGTTCCCAACTTAAAAAATCGCACTGATGATACGACAGAACAAGCTGTCATCAATTATGCCATTGAGTATCCGGCACATGGGCAACAGCGAACCAGTAATGAACTTCGTAAACAGGGCATCTTCATCTCCGGAAGTGGTGTTCGTTCAGTCTGGTTACGTCATAATTTAGAGAACTTTAAAAAACGACTTAAGGCTTTGGAACAAAAGGTTGCCCAAGACGGTATATTGCTGTCTGACGCCCAAATTGCAGCGCTGGAACGCAAACAGCAGGATGATGAAGCTTGTGGCGAGATTGAGACGATACATCCAGGTTATCTGGGCTCACAGGACACGTTTTATGTCGGCAATCTAAAGGGTGTCGAAGAATTTATCAACAAACGTTCGTCGATACCTATTCTAAAGTTGCTTATTGCAAACTGTATACAACGAAAACGCCAATCACAGCCGCGGACTTACTGAATGATCGCGTATTACCATTTTTTGCAGCTCAGAATGTTCCGGTGCTGCGAATATTGACCGACCGAGGCACGGAATATTGCGGGAAAGTTGAGCAGCACGATTACCAGTTATATCTGGCCATTAATGATATCAATCATACAAAAACAAAAGCAATGTCCCGCAAACAAATGGCATTTGCGAACAATTTCATAAGACAATCCTTCAGGAATTTTACCAAGTCACATTCAGGAAAAAACTGTACAGCGATTTAGATAGTCTTCAGTCAGATCTGGACATTTGGTTGAGTTATTACAATAATCAGCGTACCCATCAAGGAAAAATGTGCTGTGGAAGGACGCTAATGGAAACATTTGTTGATGGTAAAAAAGTCTGGGAAGAAAAGAATTGAGAGTGTAAAAAAATTTGTGTAAGTGGCATTCTGAACAACCTGTTAAAAGGAAACTGGAATGCCAATTACCGATCAAATCCTCGATCAACTTCTTGCCGATTGTAAATCCCCTGAAGACCTGATGGGAGAACAAGGTTTACTCCGCCAGTTGACTAAAAAGCTGGCTGAGCGTGCTTTAGAAGCCGAGATGGAACATCATCTTGGTTATCCCAAAACTCGCCTTCAGGTAAAAATACCGGTAATTCCCGCAATGGGAAAACGGCTAAAACCGTTCGCTCTGTTCATGGTGAACTTGAGCTGGAAATCCCCCGAGACCGGAATAGTTCCTTTGAACCGCAATTGGTGAAAAAGGGCGAAAAGCAGCTGGCTGGTTTCGATGACCGTATTCTTTCGCTTTATGCCAGAGGCATGTCTACCCGTGATATTCAGGCCCATTTTGAAGAAGCCTATGGCGTTGAGGTTTCCCCGACATTTATTTCACAAGTTACCAATGCCGTTCTAGATGAAGTCAAAGCCTGGCAGCAACGGCCACTCTCAGCGGTTTATCCGATTGTCTATCTTGACTGTTTAGTTGTTCGTAGCCGCGATTCAGGTGTCATACAAAACAAAGCCGTCTATCTGGCTCTGGGCGTGAACACCGAGGGCGAGAAAGAATTACTGGGGTTATGGCTGGCGCAAAATGAAGGCGCCAAGTTCTGGCTCGGCGTCATGAACGAACTTAAAAACCGTGGAGTTACCGATATATTCATTGCCTGCTGTGATGGTCTGAAAGGGTTTCCGGAGGCCATCGAAGCCGTCTATCCAAAGACGCAAATTCAGTTATGCATCGTCCATCAAATTCGTCATAGCCTGAAGTTTGTGAGCTGGAAAGAACGCAAAGCGGTAGCCGCTGATTTACGAACCATCTATGCAGCAGCCACCGATCAGGAGGCTGAGCAAGCGCTGGAACAATTTGCATTGAACTGGGACAGCCAGCATCCGCAAATCAGTCAATCATGGCGAAACAACTGGAGCCGGTTGAGTGTCTTCTTTGATTATCCGCCGGAGATCCGTAAAGTGATCTACACAACCAATGCGATTGAGTCACTAAATGCCAGCTTGCGGCAAGTGACGAAAACACGGCGCTCGTTCCCGAACGATGATGCGATCATGAAATTACTGTATCTGGCTTTACATCAGATAGGGAAGAAATGGACAATGCCGATAAGAGACTGGAAACCCGCCATGAAGCAATTCATTATCATGTATAGTGACCGTTTACCGCTGTAATCACTAAACAGCCACTTACACAGAAAATTTTACAGACTCAAATGTACGGCCTGATTAGTTTCAGACCGTAGCATGTTTTATTCGTTATTTTTTATAATCCACAAAAATAAACCTCTTGTAGCATAGAAAAATATTATTACAAATATGAACTTGAGAAGGGCGGCGATTAATCCACCTTTAAATAATGAGATAATTCCAGCTAAAACAGCTAAAGAAATAACTATTTTATCGAACAAATTAACTTCTTTCTCATCTTTCATCCGACTCAATCCCTATTTATTTTAATCTAGATATTGCATCTGCCACTACAGTCAAACGACATCAGGTTCTCGATGCTAATCGACGTCGATAACTACATGGATGAGGGGGCTCTAAAACACGAAGATCCTTCCTTAGTCTTTGAGACCGGATATCGCCCCGAGCTTTTTCTACGCATATCCACAAATAACAGCTATGCCAAAACTTGCTATTCCAACGGCATCACATCAAAACTCACCCACTTTGTAAACCATATTGCTGTTTTGCTTCAAATACATTGATGGAAAAAATGTATTTGGATTCATGAACTTTCGCCTAAACTATTTAATAGTGCTCTAGCTAAGGAAAGCTCGGATGACAATGTTCAGCTCTGATTTAAGCATAAATATTGAAGATGCCCTGAGAGAAAGAGAAGAGCAGCTTAGATTTGTTCTGGAAGGTTCAGAGCTGGGTTTCTGGGATTGGAATATCGAAACTCAAAGCGTAAAACGGAATGAGCGCTGGGCAATCATGCTTGGTTATACCTATGAAGAAATCCAGCAAACTACACAACAATGGACAGATTTTATCTACCCTGATGACAGAGAACGGGCATGGGCATCTATAAAGGACGTGCTTGAAGGACGATCTCTAATTCATAAGATCGAATATCGAATGCTTCATAAAGATGGTGGGTATCGATGGATACTTGATCAAGCAAAGGTAATGCAGCGTGATAATCATGGAAACCCGATAAGAATGTGTGGAACGCATACTGATGTGACTGACCGTAAAAATATGGAATTAGAGCTGGAACGGCAGGCACATATCGACTACCTCACTGGTATAAACAATCGCAGACATTTTATGATGTTAGCTAATAATGAACTCAGACGTGATAAACGTCATCATCATGATTTATCCCTACTGATGTTCGATGTCGATCACTTTAAAGCCATTAATGACCAATATGGTCATCAAGTAGGTGATCTTGTGCTTCAAAAAATAGTGATTGAGTGTCGCAAAAATTTGCGGACTGAAGATATTTTTGGCCGCATTGGTGGTGAAGAGTTCGCAGTATTGTTACCCGAAACAGAAATTAAGGCGGCAATTGAAGTTGCAGAACGATTGCGGATGGTTACAGCAAATACTTTCCTAGTGTTAGAGAATGGCAAGTCATTGTATGTAACGATCTCCGTGGGTGTAACTTCCTGCTCATGTGTTGATGATATTGACCTATTACTCAGTCAGGCAGATAAAGCACTGTATAACGCTAAGAATTCCGGACGAGATAAAGTCTGCATATGGAACAGATAGACACTCTCGTATCTCTTCAGAAAGACCGGATATCACCCAGAGCCTTTTCTACCTATATCTACACATAACAGTTATGCCAAAACTTGCCATTCCAACGGCATTACTTCAGCACTCACTCATCCGCTGTACTTATTCCAAGCTACATCTAATCTCACTAGATTTCTAACGCCTGCATCACCAAAGCACACCAGACAAAAGATCGGAACTCGGACCGGAGAACGTTCCAGAAAATAACACCACAAACTATCGACGCTGCCGACGAATTGACAGGTGTGCGCCAATAAAATTGATTAACCAGAAATGAATCACGAAGAGGGTAGGCGACGCTGAAATAACAGGATATCGACCGGAAGCCCAAAACAAAAAAGCCTCACATTACTGTGAGGCTTTCATATTCATGGTGCCCAGACGCGGAATCGAACCACGGACACGCGGATTTTCAATCCGCTGCTCTACCGACTGAGCTATCTGGGCTAAGATAAGGAATGGTGCCGGCTATCGGAATCGAACTGATGACCTACTGATTACAAGTCAGTTGCTCTACCAACTGAGCTAAGCCGGCACACAAATTTGTTACTTAACTCGCCGTAGCAAGTTAACTTAAATGATGGTGCCCAGACGCGGAATCGAACCACGGACACGCGGATTTTCAATCCGCTGCTCTACCGACTGAGCTATCTGGGCAACGGGGCGCATTAAACAAAATAAGCGGTTTTAAGTCAACGCTTTTTTCCGAAACCCCTCAATTTTCAGTTCGTTTGCTGCTTTGCTGAACAAAACCAGAATATGACTGGTTTATTCCTAGACAAACGGTTATTTAGCGCTCGGCGGTACATAACCGTCGATTTGCACTTCGCCGTCTTCAAACAGATATTTTTCCATCTCAGCTTGCAGCAAAGCACGATGCTCGGTGTTCATCATGTTGAGTTTCTTTTCATTGATCAGCATGGTCTGTTTTTTTTGCCATTCCGCCCAAGCTTCCTGAGATATGCTGTCAAAAATCCGCTTACCCAATTCACCGGGCACCAGTTGAAAGGCCATACCAGGGGCTTCTTTTTTCAGTCGCTGACAAAAAACAATTCGGGACATAGTTATTTTCTCTATTGTTGCAGTTCAGGATAAGTCAGTAATTTCAGTGTCACCGCAGACAGGCCAACACTGGATGGTTGATTGAGGTTATACCAAAGTTCGTGGCTTTGCTCCATGATGCTGTGTGCAGGATGCGGCACGCTGACCAGCAGTGGCGTGATATCCAGATGAAAGTGGCTGAACGTGTGCCGGAAGGCGCTCAACGGTTGAATCGTCAACCCTGTATAGCCTTGTTGCTGTAACCAGTGCTGCGCTTCGCTAACATGACTAAATTCGGGAAAGCTGAATAATCCGCCCCAGATGCCCTGTGCCGGGCGCTGTTGTAACCAGACACTCTGTGCATGACGTATGATCAATAGACAGGTCTGTTTTACCGGGATCTGTTTCTTATTTGGTTTAGGTGTCGGGTAGGCAGTGGGTTTACCTTGCAGATAACCACCACAATCATCGTGCATCGGGCAAATGGTGCATTGCGGTTTAGTGCGGCTGCAAAGGCTGGCACCCAGATCCATCATCGCCTGGTTATAGTGTTCCACTCGCTCTGTTGGGGTGAGTTTGTTTGCCCAATCCCAAAGTTCATTTTCAATCTGTTTTTGCCCCGGCCAGCCTTCCAGTGCTAACCAGCGTGTGAGCACACGTTTGACGTTACCATCTAAAATCGCATGGTGCTGTTGTAACGACAGCGACAAAATAGCGCCAGCCGTAGAGCGTCCAATGCCTGGCAGTTCGACCACATCATCGAAGGTTTCCGGAAACAATCCCTGATACTGATCGCGTATAACTTCCGCCGCTTTGTGCAGGTTGCGTGCGCGGGCGTAATAACCAAGCCCTGTCCACAGATGCAACACTTCATCTAACGGTGCATTGGCGAGGCTTAGCACATCGGGAAAGCGTGCCATAAAGCGTTCGTAATACGGGATCACGGTGCTGACTTGCGTCTGTTGCAGCATGATTTCCGTAATCACGAATTAAGTGGTACTTTGAAAAATACATAGACATTTTATATGGTTATCTGTTTTTAGATTTAGTAAGTGGTTCAAGTTGTTCTTGATCCTATGCATAAATATTTTTCATGTGACAAGATAGGTTTTCCTAAAGTCTATATCAATAGACGTACTTACAAAAAATAAGCTAACCAAGATTCCATTACGTAACTGAGGTGCAAATGAGAATTGATGCATCATGCTGAACGAAACATGTTTTTGGACATAAATGAGCTAAGCATGTTAGTCATTTAGAGTTATAGAATTAGTTATTGTGTGGTTGATCGATAACAGTCAGTTCATATCTGAATTAGTGCATTTTAATGCATTTAACATGAATTTTTCGGCCAGACTGCCTTTCTTAATAGCTTCTTTTGCTTCGTTAACACTGAACCAATCTGCTTTATCTATTTCGTGATTAGTGTTGCTTAAATCTTCAGAATCGACCACGCAGCAGTAATTAAAAATTAGTGTGTTTGATTTTTCAAAATACTCGCTTTTCATATAACGATGACTGATGACTGATGACTGATGACAGTCAGGCCGGTTTCCTCTTCAATTTCGCGGATCACAGTTTGTTCTGCATTTTCACCTTGCGAAATATAACCTGCCACCAAGATGTAATCAGGCCGCCCGTATTGTTGGATCAATAAGATCTTATCTTCGGTTTGATTGAAAACAATGCAACTCACCGCAGTGCTGAAGATCGGAAAGCGGAAGCTATTGCACGAGTCACAAAAGGGCACTAAACCTTCGTGCTCACACTTTTTAGGGGCTAATGCAGTGCCGCATTCATAACAATGTTTCATGATCACTCCTTAAAAATGGGCAGCATGAACGCGGCCCATGACGATTATGCGTGATAAAAATCTACCGCAGAATTGAGCACCGGTTTAATGATTTTTTGCCGGATCGCAAAATCACCAAAGCCCTCATCAGCTTCGCGCTCAAGCGCCCAACGTCCAATCAATCTGTCGAGTTCTGCTAAGATCTGCACATCGTTAATGTTATCGCGGAACAGTCGTGGAATGCGGGTGCCTTCACGATTACCACCCAGATATAAGCTGTAACGGCCTTGTGCGCGACCGACCAAACCTATTTCAGCCAGCATGGCGCGGCCACATCCATTCGGGCAACCGGTAACGCGCAAAATAATATGCTCGTGCGCTAAATCGTATTTGGCCATAATGGCATCAACACTTAATGCAAATTCAGGCAGGAAACGTTCCGCTTCCGCCATCGCCAGCGGGCAGGTGGGGAACGACACACAGGCCATCGAATATTTACGTTGCTCGGTGACGCTGTCATCAATCAATTTGTATTGTCGCGCCAGCATTTCAATCGCAACGATATTTTCTTCATCCACTCCGGCAATGATCATGTTCTGGTTTGGGGTAATACGAAAATCACCGGTGTGAATTTTAGCCAGCTCAGCAATGCCGGTTTTCAGCGGCTTTTCGGGTGTGTCGATCAGGCGGCCACTGGGAATAAACAGGGTTAAGTGGTGCTTGCCATCAATGCCGCTGACCCAACCGATGCGATCGCCACGCCCGGTAAACTGATAAGGGCGACTTTCCGCAAACGCGATCTCGGCACGTTTTTCCACTTCAGTTTTAAATGATTCGATACCCACACGTTCCAACGTGTATTTGGTTTTGGCATTGCGGCGGTTCGAGCGATTTCCCCAATCTCGTTGGGTCGTGAGCACGGCTTCGGCAACGCGCACAATGTGATTCAGTGCGATAAAACCAAAATCGGTTGCCATACGCGGGTAGGTGGTTTCGTCGCCTTGTGTCATCGCCAGTCCGCCGCCGACTAATACGTTAAAACCAACCAATTTGCCGTTTTCACCAATCGCCACAAAGCTCAAATCATTGGCATGCACATCCACATCATTTTGTGGTGGAATAACGATGGCAGTTTTGAATTTACGTGGCAGATAGGTCGAACCCAAGATCGGCTCTTCATTCTCGGCGTTGAGCTTCTCGCCATCCAGCCAGATCTCCGCATATGCATTAGTGCGCGGACGCAGATGCTCCGAGATGATTTTCGCCCATTCGAATGCATCGTGATGCAAAGCCGATTCAATCGGGTTGGAGGTGCACAGCACATTACGATTCACATCACCGGCCGTGCCTCGGCTGTCGAGCCCCAGACTGTTCAGCAGTTTATGCACCGGTTTGATGTCATCTTTTAGCACGCCATGGAACTGAAACGTCTGGCGATTGGTCAGGCGAATGCTGCCATACAGGGTGTGATGCGTGGCGAATTCATCAAGTGCGCCCCACTGGTCGGGGCGGATAATGCCGCCAGGCAGTCGTACACGCAACATGACAGTGTGCAGTGGTTCGAGTTTTTGTGCGGCCCGTTGGGCGCGAATATCGCGGTCATCTTGCTGATACATGCCATGAAAGCGGATCAGCTGAAAATTATCACCTTCAAATCCACCCGTAAGTGGGTTGGCTAAATCATCAGTAATCGTGCCGCGCAGTCGTTCGCTGTCGCTTTTGAGTCGCTCGTTGTCTGATAATTTTTCATTGCTCATGCGTAAACCATCCTCTGATAACGTTGATGTTGTTTTAAGTGGCGTAAGAAATCAGTCGCTTCCCGTGCGTTGAATTGCCCTTGCTCGCGAATGAGATCGAGCAGAGCCATCTCCAGTTGATCGCTACAGGCCAGCGAACACGACTGATAAATCACTGCGCCCAGACGTAACCATTCCCATAACTCAGTGCGCAGTGAATCGACTTTTTCGGCCAGTGAGGGCATGTAAACCCGATCATCGAATGCCACATTCACGCGGGTCAGAATTTCATCGCGCTCATAGCGTTGCCATTCGGTCTGGTAGAGAAAATCTTCAGCGGAGCATTGATTCTCAAAATATTGCCCACCGATGAACAACCAGTTTTCCCCGAGGCCATCTGCCATTGCCGCTGTTGGATAAAAGCCCGAAACGGCGCAATGCCAACCCCTTCTGCAAACAAAATAATGGGCAGTCGTGCATCGGCCGGCAGATAAAAATGGGGCTGTGGTGTTACCGAAAAACCGATGGGGCGGGTAATCAGATCCACCAGTTCGTCATAACTGAGCGAATCGGGCTCAATGACATTGTTCATCTTGACCGTTAGGTGAAACGCATTGCGTACCTCAAGTTGCGACGAGGCCACGGCAAACACGCGCGGGTGTGGCAGATGCAACGTGATCTGGTCGCCGGGCTGATAAAGCGGTGTTGCCACCGCTAATTCTTCTGGAAATACAAATTCCAGATGGCGAATATCCACCTGCGAATCACGAGCCGAGATGCGTTGATAATTAACCAGACGGGCTGTCATTGTTCTTGATATGGCACTCATGATGCCACGCTCACATTGTCGGCTCGGCTGCATCAGCCTCACGGCTAACTGTAGTATGTGCAGCAGGCTTACTTCTGACATCCACCCACATCACGGCAATCAAACCGACACCGAGTGAGAGCAACACGGCGATGATCCAAACGAAATACCACATAAGTTTTCTCCTTCTCGTGAGTTGTTAATACAAACCGTGACCGTTCTCTTTCACTTGCTGCGTGGTGACTTTGCCGCGCATAACGCGGTAAACCCAGGTGGTGTAGAACAGGTTGATAGGCATGATGACCAGCACAATGCCGAACATGATGAGTAACGTGAGTTTGCTGGAAGTGCCGTCCCACAAGGTGATGCTGCTGGTTGGGTCGAGTGACGATGGCAGCACAAATGGGAACAGCGCGACAGCAACCGTTAGCAGCATCAGTGCGCAGGTTGAGCCGGTGGCCAGAAATGCGGCGACCGCCTTACCGCGTAAGTTCAACAGCAGCGTGAAAAGGGGCATCAGTAGCGCCAGCACCGGCACGATGAGCAGCAGCGGTTTCTGGTAGTAATTTTCCAGCCAGCCATGGTCGGCAATCGCGACAGTTTTCATCAGTGGGGTGATCACTGCATTGGGTGATACCTGTTCGGTGATGATATAGCCGGTTACGGTCTTGGCGATGATCACGGCGGTGAGCACCATGCTGATCAGGCAAAGATAAGCGAAAATATGTACCGTGCGGCGGGCTCGCTCGCGCAATATGCCGTTCGTTTTGGTTTGCAGGAAGGCTGCGCCATGTAGCACCATCAGCACGATCGCCAACACGATGGTGCTGATCAGTAATGGCAGATTGAGGTTAAATTCACCGTAGAAGATGTGCATTTCGTTATCAAAACGAAACGGCGAACCCTGGATCATGAAACCCAGTGTGCCGCCCAGCATCATGGTCGGTAATAAGCCGCCGACGAACAGGGCGCGATCCCAGTTATTGCGCCATTTCGCGGAAGGCAATTTACTGCGGTAATCAAATCCGACCGGTCGTAAAAACAGGCCAAACAGCAGGAACATAAACGGCACATAGAGCACCGAAAATGCGGCGGCATACACCACTGGCCACGCCGCAAACAGCGCACCTGCACCAGCAATTAACCACACCTGATTGCCTTCCCATGTCGGACCAACAGAATTGAGCAACACGCGGCGCTCATCGTCAGTTTTGGCTAAAAAGGGCAGTAACATACCAATGCCTAAATCAAAGCCATCCATGATGACAAAACCAATCACCATAAAGGCAACCAGCCCCCACCAGATCAATTTCAGTAATTCGTAATCCATGTCACGCTCCTGTTAATGTGCGGTTTCGTTGTGATAACGACCGGTGTGTAAGCTGGCCGGGCCTTTGCGAATGAAATGACGCATCAGGCCCATTTCAATCACCAGCAGCGTGGAATAGATCAGGAAAATCGAGACCAGACTGAACGTCAGCTGACCCACGGTGAGGTTGGAAACGGAGGCTGCAGTGGGTAACACATGTGTGATGGTCCACGGTTGACGGCCAAATTCTGCGACAAACCAGCCTGATTCAATTGCCACCCAAGGTAGGGGAATGGCATACAGCAACGCACGTAACAGCCACTTACGTTGCAATAATTGATTACGCAATAATGACCACAACGCCAGACCAAACAGTGCGGTCATCGCCACACCTGCACCCACCATTAAGCGAAAAGCCCAAAACATCGGCGCTACTTGTGGAATGGTGTCTTTCGCCGCTTGTTTGATTTGTGCGTCGGTCGCATCAGTGACTTTGGCGGTGTAGGCTTTCAGCAATAAGCCGTAACCCAAGTCATTTTTATGTGCCTGAAAGGTGGCATTCGCCGATTGATCGCCTGCGCGTAAGCGTTGCAACGCCTCATAAGCCAGCATGCCATGCCGAATGCGAGCTTCACTTTCCGCTTTCAGCTCGACTAACCCTTTCACGGGGGTATTTAAAGATCGCGTTGCGATAATCCCCATGGCATAAGGAATTTTGATCGCAAAATGGGTGGTTTCCGCCTCTTGGTCAGGAAAACCGAACAGCGTAAAGGCGGCTGGTGCTTCTTCGGTATGCCATTCGGCTTCCATTGCAGCGAGTTTGGCGGGTTGAGTTTTACCCACTTCAACACCGGATTCATCGCCGAGGATCACCAGAAAAAACACCGCCGCACAGCCAAAACCAGCACCGGCTGCAAATGAGCGTTTGGCAAATTCAATATCGCGCTGTTTGAGCAAATACCATGAAGAGACACCGAGCACGAACATTGAGGCCGCGACATAACCGGCGGTCACGGTGTGAATAAATTTCACCTGCGCCATGGGGTTGAGAATGACGGCGGCAATGTCGGTAAGCTCCATGCGCGAGGTCACCATGTTGAACTCAGCGCCGACAGGGTGTTGCATCCAGCCGTTGGCGACCAAGATCCACAAGGCGGATAAGTTCGAACCAAGTGCGACTAAGGCAGTGACCATCAGGTGTTTGCGCGGGGAAAGCCTGTCCCAGCCAAAAAAGAACAGACCCACGAGCGTGGATTCAAGAAAGAACGCCATCAATCCTTCGACCGCTAATGGGGTGCCGAAAATATCGCCGACATAGTGCGAGTAATAGGCCCAGTTCGTGCCGAACTGAAACTCGAGTGTGATACCGGTGGTTACACCCATCACAAAGTTAATGCCGAACAGCTTCCCCCAAAATTTAGTCATGTCGCGGTAAATCACGTTACGCGTCATGACATACGCTGCTTCCATGATCACCAGCAACCATGAAAGCCCTAACGTCAGGGGCACAAAAATAAAGTGGAACATCGCCGTTGCGCCAAATTGCAAGCGCGAAAGGCTGACAACATCATCAGGTAAGAACATGTCACATCCTTCAGAAAGAAACAGAGCGCGAGAAAAGTGCGATCCATACTGAGGATGTAATTTGAGCATGGTATGCTACTGCTGTTACAGATACAGATTGTGAGATTAATTGCTATAACAGATGGTGGTTTATGGGGCGTTATGAGTTACTGGCCGAGCAGATAAAAGCGCAAATTCTGAATAAGGTTTGGCGAGCGGGTGAGCGCATTCCATCCATTCGGCAGTGTTGTAAAACAGCTGGCCTGAGCCCGATGACCGTGCTGCAAGCCTATCAATTGCTGGAAAGTCAGGGTTGGATCTATGCCCGCCCAAAATCAGGTTATTTTGTCTCGCATCAGACTTTGAATCTGCTAGAACCCACGCGTCAGCCGGTAAAACTGCAATCCACGCAGGTGGATATCAATAACATTCTGTTCGATGTATTACAGAACACCAAAGACAGCTCTCTGATCCAGCTTGGCTCTGCGTTTCCTGATCCGCAGCTATTTCCCTTGAAGGCGTTAACCCGGTCGCTGGCTAGTAGCAGCCGGAAAATGTCGCCGTTTAGCACGGTGTCGAATCTGCCGCCGGGTAATGAACCATTACGCCAAATTATCGCGCAGCGCTACGCTCAGCAAGGGATGCAAATTAACCCAGATGAAATTGTTATCACATCGGGTGGCATGGAGGCGTTGAATCTAAGTTTACAAGCTGTGACGCAACCTGGTGATTTAGTGGCGATTGAATCACCGACATTTTATGGTGCCTTGCAGGCGATTGAACGCTTAAAATTAAAAGCGGTCGAAATTCCGACACACCCACGCACTGGCGTTGATCTCAACGTGTTGGCACAGTCATTACAGCAATTACCAATCAAAGCTTGCTGGTTCATGACCTCATTTCAAAACCCGCTGGGCTTTTGTATGTCGCAGGAAGATAAGCGCGATTTGGTGAGTATGTTATCACTCTATCATGTGCCATTGATTGAAGATGATGTGTACGGCGAGCTCTATTTTGGTAACGAGCGGCCGTTACCGGCCAAAGCATACGACGCCCATAGCAGCGTTTTACACTGCGCTTCCTTTTCAAAATGTCTGTCGCCGGGGTTCCGTGTGGGCTGGGTGGCGGCAGGGAATCATACTGAAAAAATTCAGCGCTTACAGTTGATGTCCACGTTATCGGCATCGATCCCCACGCAATTGGCCTTAAATGAATATCTGCGAGCGGGTGGATTTGATGCCCATTTGCGGAGGTTACGAAGAATGTTAGAGCAACGCCAGCATCAGATGTTGCAAGCCATTCAATATTATTTGCCTACTAATGTGAAAGTCACACAACCTGAGGGCGGCTATTTTCTTTGGTTGGAGTTTGCCAAAGAGATCGATAGTTTCGCCTTATATCAGCGGTTGTTAGCTGAAAAAGTGGCGATTGCACCGGGTATATTGTTTTCCAGCCAGAAACAATATACGCACCATATTCGGATCAATTACGCTTTACCGTGGAATAGTCGAGTCGAAAACGCCATTGATTTGCTTGGTCGGTTGTTGGGATAGGCAACGATCGACACTACATGAAGCTGGTGATTCAGCTTCTGGATTAAGAAAACACATATCTAGGTTGTTAAGTGTTAAGATCTATGTATGAATAATTTAAAATTCTCATATGAAGACTAATCATCAAGAATTAGAAAAATGAAAGTGATATAAATCACGATTTCTTATTCACTTCCTTTAATTTTGAAAATTAATTATCTATAACGTATAACAAATTAGCTATGCATCATTAGATGCAAACGGGCGTGCTACTGCTAAGCAGGCAAGACCTGGAATGGACAAGAAATTGTCTTTCCAGGTCTTTTTTTTTGTCAAAAAAAAAGGAAAAGTTATGAACTTTAAAGATATATCACAATCGATTCTTGAACACGTGGGAGGTAAAGACAATATCGTTAATGTCTTACACTGTTCAACTCGATTAAGAATTGAGTTAAAGGATTATCTTAAAGCTGATATTGATAGCGTTAAGTCAATTACTGGAGTGATCAGTGCTGTTAATAGTGGAGGCCAATTTCAGGTTATCATTGGTAATAATGTAACTCAGGTATTCAATGAGTTACTTAAATTGCTTGGGGATGATTATAGTTCTGATGCTCACAGTGAAACGCAAGCGAAATCAGATTTAAGTGCAAAAGGAATATTTAACAAATTTGCATCAGTAGTGACTGGTATTTTTCAACCAATTATTCCTGCAATAGCTGCATCAGGAATGATGAAAGCATTATTACTGTTGGCTGTTTCAGCTGGTTTAACGACTAAAACTAGTCAATCGTATCTAGTTATGAGTTTTATTGCTGATGCCGCATTTTATTTTTTACCATTACTTCTGGCATATTCTTGCGCTTTAAAATTCAAAACTAATCTATATGTATCAGTAGCACTGGCTGGAGCATTAGTTCATCCGAAATTAGTAGCATTACTTGCGGGTAGTACACCGGTTGAGCTCATTGGTTTCACAATTCCACCAGTCCAATACGGATCATCTGTTTTACCAATAATCCTTACAATTTGGTTGATGTCCTATATTGAAAAATTTGCAGAAAAAGTTACTCCCGGTCCGGTCAAAATTTTTATGAAGCCTTTACTGGTGCTAGCTATTGTCGCACCAATAGCCTTAATTGTTCTTGGCCCTCTTGGCAATTATTTGGGGCAAGGGTTATCAAGTGGAGTTTTCTGGGTACAAAGTAAAGTTGGTTGGTTGGCTGTTGCATTATTGTCAATATTCATGCCGTTGATTGTGATGTTTGGAATGCATAAGGTTTTTTATCCAATCATATTTGCTGCTATGGCAACACCGGGATATGAAACATTAATTCATAGTGCGATGCTCTCTTCAAATATTGCTCAAGGTGCGGGTGCATTAACTGTTTGGTTTATTGCTAAAGATGCTTCATTAAAACAAGTTGCGCTACCAGCAGGTATCTCGGCATTATTTGGTATTACTGAGCCTGCATTGTATGGCATCCATTTAAAATTAAAGCGCACATTATTAGGTTGTATGATTGGTGCTGGCTGCGCAGGAACATTTGCTGGATTTGTGACATTAAAAGCATATGCGCCAGTAGGTCCAGGCTTAGCCTCTTTACCAATGTGGATCGGTGAAGGAAATAACTTTTACTACGCGCTAATTACTCTTGGAATCTCACTCGTTGTCACTCCGATTGCTGTAAAGCTGCTTGGTTTCGATGAAGAGTAATAATATTTAAAAAACGAATTAAAACCACACTAAAAAAGGTGACTTATGAATGTTAAATTAAATGCTATCGCTATTGCTATTTCATTTGTTTTTATCGCTCCACAATTACAAGCATATCAGCTTATTAAAGATGATAAGAATGATGTTAAATTAACTGGTATGGCATATGCGGGACATTTTTTCGGCAATGAAAAAAATAGTGCAAACTATGGTAGTAATAATTTTTTACGATTTGGAGCGGATGCTAAAACAGCAATCGATGACAAATTGACCGCCATCGGTAAATATGAGGCTCAATTTAAATTAAATAATCCTGATAGTGAGCAAAATTTCGCATCAAGTGTAAATGGTTCAGATAATGGTGGTGCTGGTGATGCACAAGGCACCAACGTCCGTACCAGATTAATTTTTGGTGGCGTTGGTGTAAAAGATATTGGGGCGTTTACATTTGGGCGTCAGTGGAGCCCTAATGCAGATACTTTCACAGGATGGACAGATATTGGCTATACCGATGGATATACAGGCTCTGCTTTAGGGTTAGGGACTGACCGTTTTGCATCAGCAAGAGCAAGTGATGTATTGAAGTATGCGGGCGTATTTGGGAATGCGAACATTTTAGCAAGTTACAAATTTAAAACTCAAAGAGATACGGACACTCTAGATAAAGACAATAGCGCGTATAATTTAGCTGCGACATATAACTTACCAATGCATGTGTCTATCGGTGCTGGATTTATAAATGGTCATCGACCTCAAAGTACATCAGGTGTTGCAACAAATAATCCTAAGTTATATTTAGCAGGTCTAAAGTATGATGACTCTTCTTGGTATGCAGCTGTAACTGCTGCCAAAGGATCTGATTTTTTGGCGAATGGTGTAGATCATAAAGGTATCGAAACTGCGTTACGCTATACATTTACCAATGGTTTAGGGTTACTTGCTACCTGGGAAAAACAAACTGTTGATGTAAATGGGGAAAACTTAGATGCATATAACTCAACAACCTTTGGTCCTATATATAATTTTACTAAAAATTTGAGTGTGTCTTTTGAGTATCGAATTAATAGCCTTGATAAAAATGCATGGTCTCCGTCAGCAGTAAGAGCGTATGGTGATTATAGTAAAACATCTGGCTCATATAATTCAGTAGCTGTCGATGCGGCTAATGATTATCAATTTGCCGTCAAATATTTATTTTAAAACCACCAGGCCTTACATGTGAATAAATTGATACTTTCATCACATTATTGCGTGTAATAGTTGATTTTATAGTCATCTTTATATATATTGAACAAATAATAAAGGGCGTGTAACTGCATTAGCAGGCAAGACCCGAGTAGGGCATTATATTTAATGTTCTGCTCGGGTTTTTACTTTTGGTGGTTTAGTATGAAAGCAGTCAATTATGTTGATGATATAATTAAAGGTGTTGGTGGTGTAGATAATATTAAAGATGTTGTTCATTGCTCTACGCGCCTTAGATTTGATTTGGTTGATTATAATAAAACCAATATCGACATGATTAAGTTATTACCTGATGTCGTCGATGCATTTTATAGAGCAGGGCAATTCCAAATAATAATTGGAAGTCATGTTTTATTTGTTTTTTCTAAATTGAAAAAAATTATAAATTCTAATAACAAAAATCATCACAACAATGTAGAATCTAATCTCAATATTTTTGATAAATTTATTTCTACGGTTGTTTCTATATTTCAACCAATAGTTCCTGCAATTTTCGGTGCCGGAATGTTAAAAGCTTTTCTGGTTTTACTTGTTGCTGTCGGTTGTGTTGATAAAACTGATCAAATATACATTTTATTCAATATTATATCTGATTCTGCATATTATTTTCTTCCAATGCTTTTAGCTCTATCATGTTCAAAAAAATTTGAAACAAACTCTTTTATATCAATAGCATTAGCTGGAGTATTGGTTCATCCTAAATTAATTGATCTGTTATCCAGCAACATTCCGTTAAACATTGCTGGTTTATCAATCCCTTCGGTAAAATATTCTTTTTCAGTGATACCGATAATATTAACAATTTGGCTGATGTCATACGTAGAACGTTGCTGTGACCGATTTATTTCTGGATCGATCGCTATTTTATTCAAACCTGTAATTGTTCTAATTGTTGTGTCTCCTATTTCATTATTCATGTGTGGGCCAGTTGGCAACAGCATAGGCATTTATATAGCTAACATAATAATTTTTATTCAAGAAAATTTTGGTTTTATTTCTAATGCACTATTGGCTTTATCTATGCCAATCTTTGTAATGTTTGGGATGCATAAAATATTTTATCCTATCGTTTTTTCAGCAATTGCAACAGTTGGCTATGATTCTCTTATTTTATCTTCAATGTTTGCTTCAAACATAGCTCAAGGCGCAGGGGCTTTAACTGTATGGTTTTTAACAAACAACATGGCAACTAAGCAAATTGCTTTACCTGCTGGTGTTTCTGCATTATTTGGAATTTCGGAACCAGCTCTTTATGGAGTTCATTTAAAAACAAAAAAATCACTCTTCTGTTGTATGTTTGGTGCTTTGTGCGCTGGTTTTTTCTCTGGGTTGGTTTCGTTGAAATCTTTTACTAATATAGTTCCTGGCTTACTTACTCTTCCTATGTTTTATGATGAAAAAAATAATTTTAAGTTTGCAATTATTACTTTGTTAATATCTTTTTTTGTTACTGTTATATCAATAATTGTTGTAAATTTAAAAACTGGATTTGTTAATCAGAATCAAGATATTACTAAGAGAGACGTTAACGAAGACATTCCGTCCATACTCGATAAATCAATACATAATAAAAGAGTGATTTTCTCACCTGTGTATGGAACTTTAAGTAAAAACAATAAATTAGATACAATAGAACCAGATGAAAATAAATCTATTAATATCCTTTTAAATAAGGGAAATATAATGGCTCCATTTGATGGGGTGATTGTTTCTTGCTCAGATGAATTTGATTATATAAAAATTAGATCCCACGATGGGATAGAATTGATATTATCAATAACCGTTTCTTCAAAAAATATTTCTTTATCCGAGTATGCAACTAGGTTGTGCATCTCAAACCAATTTAATCAAGGTGATAGAATATTTTCTTATGATGTTAATTTAATTAAGGAAAATGGTTCTGATGTTTTTGTTTCAATATCACTTGGTGATGGGTTTGATTATTTTGATGTGATGTGGAGAGATGATTTATCTAATATTTCACCAGCCAAACCACTTATGACTTTATTGTAGCTTGTATTTTAGAGGTTAATATGAAAGTGATTAAGGTTTTAAATACAAGTGTTGTTCTTGTAAAAAGAAAAGATGGTAAAGAGGTTATTGTATTAGGGAAAGGTATTGGTTTTCGTAGTAAGCCTGGTGACTATGTTTTGCCGGAAGAAGTAGAGAAAACATATGTTTTGGAAAATAAATCAGTTACTTTAGATGTGGCTGAATTGTTGACTAATGTACCAAATGAATACTTGCAACTTGTTAATGAAATAGTTGAATATGCAACTAAGGTATTAAATGTTCAATTATGCGAAACTTTATATGTTTCTCTGATCGATCATCTTTATATTGCAGTAAAACGTATAAATAATAATAAGAAAATTACGAATAGAATGCATTGGGAGATTCAAAAGCTATATCCTGCTGAATATGATATTGGACTATATTCTTTATCGCTTATTAAGAAATATATAAATACTGATTTTCCAGAGGAAGAGGCGGCAAATATTGCTTTTCATTTGGTCAATGCTCAACAGGTAGACGGCAATATCGAACATGTATTGTTGTTATCAAGCATTGTAAGAGATATTTTAAATATTGTAAAAGTTACATTTGAATTTGAATTTGATACTTCATCTATTAATTACTCCAGGTTTGTTACTCATCTTCAATATTTCTCACAACGTCTAGTTTCTAATAAAATGCTTAAAAATAGTGATGATGAATTACTGATTCAAGCTTCAAATAAATATGTAAGTGAGTACAACTGCATTGTTTCGATTTGTGAATATGTTAATGCTAGATTTGACAAAATAATTCCTAATGAAGAATTGTTATATTTGTTAATCCATGTAAATAGAGTAGTTGAAAGAGAGAATAAGGAGTAATGATGAATACTAAAGTTAGGTCTTTCCCTAATGGATTTTTGTGGGGTGGAGCTATTGCTGCTAATCAGGTAGAAGGAGCTTGGAATATTGATGGAAAAGGTATTTCAACTGCCGATATTGCCATGAATAAAAAGAATTTATCTCGTGGAGACTATAAAAAACATAATTCAGTTTCTGAAGAGCAAATTAAAGAAACATTAGAGTCAGATTCATCTAAGGATTACCCAAAGCGAAGAGGGATAGATTTTTATCATCGCTATAAAGATGATGTATCTATTATGGGAGACCTTGGGATTAAAGCGTTGAGGTTCTCTATTGCGTGGACAAGAATATTCCCAAATGGAGATGAGAACCATCCTAATGAACTTGGTTTAAAATTCTATGATGATTTAATTGAAGAGCTAATAAAAAACAATATTGAGCCTATTGTTACATTATCTCATTATGAAATGCCTATGTATTTAGTTAACAATTACGGTGGCTGGACATCAAGAGATGTCGTGACTTTTTTTGAAAACTTTGCTAAATGTGTTTTTGAAAGGTATAAAAACAAAGTAAAATATTGGATCACCTTTAATGAAATAGACAGCATCGTTCGCCATCCATTTACTAGTGGCGGTATTGTTCCTGAACGCTTTAATAATATTGAACAAGCTGTTTATGATGGGTTACATCATCAATTTATTGCTAGTGCTTTAGCTGTCAAACATTGTAAAGAAATTATGCCTGATGCTAAAATTGGATGTATGTTGACAAGTTTGCTAACTTACCCTCATACATGCAATCCTGAAGATGTATTAGCAGCTCATTGGAGTAATCAATTTAATTATTTCTTTACTGATGTACAAGTTAGAGGTGCTTATCCAAAATATATAGAACGTTACTTCAATGAAAAAAACATTATCATAAAAAAATTAAATGGCGATGATGAATTACTAAGTAAGTATACCGTTGATTTTATATCCTTTAGTTATTATAACTCTTTTGTAACTAGTGCAGACAGCGAAGGTTTAGAAAAAGTAAGTGGTAATACTATGGGGGGTATCAAAAATCCATATTTACCAATGTCCGATTGGGGATGGCAAATTGATCCGATTGGACTTCGAATTGCTTTAAATAATTTATACACTAGATACCAAAAACCATTATTCATTGTAGAAAATGGATTAGGGGCTGAAGATATAGTTTCTCCTGATGGAACTATTGATGATGAATATAGAATTCAGTATTTGAAGTCGCATATTGAACAAATGCACGAGGCTGTTCTAGATGGGGTTGAACTGATGGGATATACTTTATGGGGTATAATTGATCTAATTAGTTATTCATCATCAGAAATGGAAAAGCGCTATGGTTTGATATATGTCGACCAAGATAATGATGGCAATGGTTCTTTAGAGAGAAAACTTAAAAAGAGCTTTTTTTGGTACAAAAATCTCATTAAATTAAATGCATTAACATAATGTTTATGTCTTTTTTTGTTAGAATTGTATAAACCGACTTTAAATATCTCATGTAATGCTCCATTGCTGTAGGAGCATTACTTTTTGTTCATGTATAATAAATTTCATTCTTAACTCAATACTATGTCCTATTCTCGTGGTTGTTTTCTCTTTGGTTCTTTTTGTGAATCCTACACATCTAAAATTCAAGTTTAATTTCCCCATAACTCATAATGAAAGTTCATGAGTGTATATGAGAGTTCATCTAATGTGTTCTATCTCATAAATATTTAATACCTGGTTAATGCTACTTTCTGTACATCAACTATGGAACTAGTGATTAAAAGAAATAATGTGGTTGATAGTTATAATAACAACAATTAATTAGAATAAATAAAACACGTTGGGGCAGTAGCATGCATACTCATAGTATTACGCGCCGATGGACATACACATCAGATAAACATGTGTATAGCGCAATATACCAACATGGCAGATAAAACAAGATTAATAAGACGACCATGACGTTGAAATAATGACTGAAACAGATGTCCCGCTATTGCCCAACATCCATTCCCAAAGCATCCAATCGCTGTTAACAGAAAGCTGACGTACACCACTGAAAAAATATTCTGTGTATACGGCAGCACAAATGTAGATATTGCTGTAATTCCATACAAAATAATCTTCACATTAATAAATTGCAGACTGAAGCTCGTCCAAAAACTCAGTGGTTTTGAACTGGTTTCTGACGTGGATGGGTGACTCGTGGCGATAATCCATGCTAGCCATAAAATATAAGCAGCTCCCACCTAGGTGAACCAACCTGAGATAGCAGGAAGTAAACGTGTCAGAGATAGAGTAAATGCCGCACACAACAGCATAACACTCAGGAAGCCTGCGCTCATGCCACTCAATACTGCCATGCTGCGGCGAATACCGTGCTGACTTACCGTACTTAATGCCAGAATGTTATTAGGCCCAGGTGTCATCGCGGTGATCAGGGTATAGGTAAAAAATGCCGTAATAATCGTTGAGGTCACTTGTATTCTCCTTTTGTCTATCACACAGTACCGCAGTCATTAACATCAAAAAAGCGAATATATTTGAACTCTATATTCGAGTTTTTTGATTAATTAGGGGCGATAAACTCATGGATCTGCGTCGATTTATTACGCTGAAAACAGTGGTGGAAGAAGGATCATTTGTTCGAGCTTCCCACAAGTTATGCTGCACTCAATCCACCGTCACTTTTCATATTCAGCAATTGGAACAAGAGCTATCTATTCAATTGTTTGAAAAAATTGGCCGTCGCATGTGCCTCACCCAAGCAGGAAAAAATATCCTCCCTTATGTCCATGAAATGACACGAGTCCTGGAAGGTATGCGCCAAGCAGCACAGCAAGATGCCGAACCCGTGGGTGAACTCCGTATCGCTATCGGCGAAACTTTACTGGCTTATAAAATGCCAGAGGTGTTGCAGCGTTTCAGAATGAGGGCACCACAAGTACGCTTGTCGCTGCAATCGCTTAATTGTTATGTCATTCGTGATGCATTGTTGTCTGATGAGGCTGATTTGGGGGTTTTTTATCGAGTGGGAAATGATGCAGCACTACATATGGAAACATTTGGCAATGAGCCATTGGTATTAGTGGCATCACCGCTATTGGATGGAATGGACTTTACCCGTCCTGACCAGCATTTACCGACCAGTTTTATTATCAACGAACCACAATGTATATTCCGCCAGGTATTTGAAAGCACCCTCCGGCAACGCGGTATTACACTGGAAAACACGATTGAATTATGGAGTATCGAAAGCATTAAACGTTGTGTCGCTAGTAATCTGGGGGTTTCCTTTCTTCCCCGATTTGCCGTGCAACGTGAGCTGTTGTCTGGAGAATTGAAGGAGCTCCCATTCTCAAGAACTCCGCTTACCATTACCGCGTTATGTGCTCATCACGCTGGCAAAAGCGTGAGTCCGGCGATGAGCACGTTTATGCAATGTATGCATGAGAGCTTACCTGTTACATCATCGGTGAGTTAAAAATTAGCGAGATCGGACTGCCCAAAAATATTCAGAGAACAGCACGCTGTTAATAAGCTGTATTATGCCTTCTACCCTCAGGTAACTTTTTGTGTTTTTTTCAATCTTTAGCTAAAACGTTTTGGTCGGATAGGCGACACCTGTTACCAAGTGCCGCCCTCCTAAGAACCGTACGTGCAACTTTCACTGCATACGGCTCAAGCCTCCGCTAAGGCGTTTTACGTTACCCAGCAATTTCTCTTATAAAGCAGCTAATACAGGCTCAAACCAAGAGTTTCTGCTTTCCTTTTTCGGTTTCCTCTCCGCCAAATAGGATTGGTATTGAGGATCGTAAGGCGTTGCTTCACTTCTGATTTTCACATGTCGTTTTATCGGCGTTTGAGCGATTTGGATCAGGTTCAGTGGACAATCCATGTTCGCGCTTTTCTGCCAACCGTGGAATCGCCATTCGCCTTTTCGGTTCAGAAAATATTTCCGACCTACCCAGTGCCGACTTTTAGTCGGGTGACGTCTGACTGCCCATCGCCATAACGTCCAAAAGACTTGATGGCTTACATAATCGAAAGTTCGCTTAGCCACACAATGACGATAATAATTCGCCCAACCTCTCAGCTTCGGATTCAACATTTTAATTAAATCGCCTACTGAAGTGGTTGCGTGTTTTCTGATGAGTTCACGTAAATTACCCAGAAATGACAGAACATTGCTCTTGCTTGGTTTAATCAGCAATTTGCCTTTGTACTTTCTGAGGTTGAACCCCAGAAAGTCAAAACCATCATTGATATGAGTGACATGCGTTTTCTCCTCAGAAAGAGTTAAGCCTCTTTCTTGTAGAAAGCCAATGAGCTGTGGTTTGATTTCATTGAGTAAGACTTCTTGCGAAGTTCCTGTGATCACAAAATCATCTGCGTATCCGATGAAGTGGATCCTATCGCCTGTTTTACCCGCTATCGACTTGACCAGTTTTTCTAAACCAGCCAGCGTCAGTAACATCAGCGTTGGAGAGATGATACCGCCTTGAGGCGTTCCTTCTGCCGTATGGTAAAACATTCCTTTGTCGATAAAACCGCATTGCAGCCATTGCATCAGCATTCGTTTATCCGTTTGAATGTTGTCGATAAGCCATTGATGACCAATCTTATCGAAGCAGGCTTTGATATCACCTTCAAGAACCCATTGTGCCGAACGTTTTAAACACAAGCATTTGAAACATTGTGCAATCGCATCCGCAGTACTCCGGTTCGGTCGAAAACCATAACTGTTTGGGTCGGCAATCGTTTCGGATATAGGTTCCAAGGCAAGAAGATGGAGCGCCTGTTGCGCTCTGTCTATCATGCATGGAATGCCTAGGGGTCTGAGTTTGCCGTTTTTCTTGGGGATATAGATACGCCTGAGCGGTTTGGCTTGATAGCCCTTTCTGCTCAGTTGATTAACCGCCGCCATACAACGGGCATCGGTATTCCAAATGATGCCGTCGATCCCCGGTGTTTTACTGCCTTTATTCTGAGAAACTCGTTTCACAGCAAGAAGTTTTGCTGCTTTTGAGTGAGTCAGGATCCACTGCAACGCTTTCGCCTTGCCGCGTTTACCTTCTCGGGTTGCTTTTGCAATGCGCATTTGAAGCTTTAAAACGTGCTGCTCAATTACCATCCAGTTGATGGATTGCCATTGGTAGCTACCGTCAGGAGAGGCACTAACTTCTGCTGAAGTTATCATTTGCGTTTCACCTTGAATAAAGTTCCTCAAATCATCTTGCAACGGGAGACCAGCCGGAAGTCAGCTCGCTTTCGCGCCAGATAAACATCTGTATCCACATCATTACAATGCGGCATTCGCTTTTTCCAGCATCCTTTACCTGCACCACTATCGGCTATCTTCACAGACGGCTTTCCCAAAGGGAGCAATACAGGCTTACCGTGTTCCGTATGTCGCGTAATGTCAGCTTAGATGCCCACTCTAATGCGGAGAGCGTATTGATCACGAAAGAGTACTGCCCAACATCTTTCCTACTCTCATTGCCTTTTGGCCACAGCGTATTAACCACTTCCGCTGTTTCTCATATAACGCACCTTACGTGGATTCACTTACATTCATCATACTGACACCCTAGCACTTACCCGATTTGTGGTTATCAGGAAGAACGTCCTCTCACGATTCTGTTCCCGTTCAGTCATTTACCGAACTTCGTTACATTGTCAGGCTCGCTGCTTTATTCAGAGCCTTAGGGTCATCTGGTGATACAAATGGTTCACTCTTGTCGTGGTGAACAACGCTTCATACGACTTCACGTCGCACGGGCATTTTTGAGTTAAAAATGGCAGGATACAGGCATCAAGTTAGCCATTTTTGTATGATACTTTAATGTCGAAAATGAGCTGTTATTACTTAGGTATGAATCTTCATTTTTTCATACAAATGTACCTTAGTGGCATACAGTCGTTATCAAGGGCGTTGTTGATCAAATCAGAACGATAGCAATATTCTGTCTTTGATATGTACCAGCTTAATTAGGCCTCGGCTCGATTCGGCATTCCCAGACCGATCACTTTGTTCATGACCTTGATGCCAGCCATGATTTCACCAACCTGAGCGTTATAATCTCTCAGGCTTAATTTGGCACTATTCAATTGCTTATACCGGTACATGGCTGTTTCCGCTTTTGAACGTTGATGATACTGATTCTCTTTTTTCCAGCCCGAGATATTTCCGGCTGTTTGTGCCATGACAGCTTCATTCCGCGGATGACCCTCTTCCCATAATGCCGCATTTTTTCGCGGTGGAATGGTCACCTTAATTCCTCGTCGTTTGAGTAACGCATGGCAGTCCCTTGTGTCATAGGCCCCATCGGCTGACACTTGCTTAATTTTACGACGTAGCGGCTTTATCAGTGTTGGCATCACTTCATTATCTGCGACCTGTACCAGACTGACTTCAGCAGCAATCACAACATGGCTCTGTGCATCAACGGCCATATGGACTTTACGCCAGATACGACGTTTTTCTTTGCCGTGCTTACGGGTTTTCCATTCACCCTCACTGAAGACTTTTAATCCGGTGGGATCGATAACCAAGTGAGCTATTGGTCCCTGACTGGGTAGCTGATAGCGAACCAATACCGTTTTAGCACGCTTGCTGATGCAACTATAATCGGGTGATTTCAGTGACACATTCAGCAACCGAAAGAGGGAATTGAGAAAGCCTTCTAATGCACGCAGTGGCAGCTTGAACACATTTTTTAGCATCAATGCCGTGGCAATCGCGTTATCACTGAATTGAAAACCGCGGCCACGACGACCATGATGAGACTGGCTGTACCACTGACGAATGGCTTCATCATCCATCCAAACGGTGAGGGAGCCGCGATTGACTAAAGCCTGGTTGTACTGCTGCCAATTGCTGATTTTATGTTTTGCCTTGCCCATCTGGTTACTCTCAGTTTTTTGTACTAAGAGATCAGATCATGAAAAACGAAAAAAGTTCCCTGATTTGATTTAGGCAACAACGCCGTTATCAAGTGGTGCTCCTATTGCTTTTTGAACATAATGTTGCATTTGCAAAATAGCGTCACAGGTTATGTGATGGATTTGAATACAAAGAGGGGAACACGATATGCCAAACGAAATAGATCATTTATTGGCGCAGTGTGATCCGGCCATACCCCTTGATGATAAGGATCGGGTGTGGCTAAATGCTGAACCTGTTGGCCATGAAGTGCTGGACGAGCATTGCTACATTCCGCAGATCTCTGATCCTGAGCGTTTTATTGATCAGCTACGTGAATCGCTTGCGGCTATTGAGTACTTAGGCCAGCCGCTGGAAATTGCTGATCTCGCTAATGAAATTGGATTATTGCTGGGGCGTGTTATTAGCAACAAAGCGGTATTGGAAAAGGATTTTCAGCACGGATTTGCGCATGGTGTTGATCTGGCTCACCGCGAGCAGCATGACCAATAATTCATGAATCAGTTTGGGTAATTACAGACATCGATTGCCTGCACTTTCTGAATATTAATGAATGATACAGATGTTTATTATTAAAATAATAAAATTATTTTTTGGCTAAGAGAGTTCTAGCCGGATGAAGCTTAATTACACATCTGAACTATAAAATGGTTGGCCGTATAACATTAGGATGGAGGTCTTTGGAATTGGACTCCATTTAATATCTTGGATTTGTAAATAAATATCTTCTGATCTAGTAACTATACAATCAGTATTTAGATCATATTCATAAAGATCATTATCTGGATAATCAACTTTCTTGTTGTGTAAAAGACAATCCCAACCCCATGCCCAGTGTCGACGATAGATTTCCCAATGCATAACTTCACTACGAGTTGGTGGGCCAAAATTCCATTGCGGAAGGCATAATGGTTTCATTGCAAACCAGATATCAAATCCCGTATCTATAGTTAATAAATTTTGGATCCGGCTCATTTCTTTTCGCCAATCTGATGCTTTCATAGCATCTTTGTTCAGATTTGCCCCATATCGGTTGTGTAGTAAACAAATACTGATCTCAAAGGTGTCTTTATCAACAGCGAAACTTCCATTTGCCCAAGCTGTTTTATCAAAAATCTCAGCTTTAAATAGTGAAAAAAACTCAGAAAGTAATTGCCTATCTCTTACATCCCAGCCAATTAGTAGCAACATATGGTAGATAGATAATGTGATAGACTCTATTTGTTGATGGTTTTTATGTGACTTCGCTTCATGCCAATATAAAACGAGTGCTGCAAGAGCATCCAAAGTACCACGGCGTAAAAGCACTTGTGCTTTAGAATTTGTATATGATATCCATGTGCGTGATTCGTTTAACCGATTTTTTGGAGATTGTAATATAAGGGCTTGAATTGTTGGGTCTAAGGATTGAATATATTCTGTGGCTTTAAAGTTTTTCGCAGTTAATTTTTTTAAAATTGTCCACAATGAATGATCAAGTTCATATTTAGATCCTTTAGCTAGATTGTCTGTGGTTAAAACTAGTTTTTTTTGTGGTGTATTTTCGCCTAATTTATATCGAGTCCATTTTACGGGATAAACAGTCCGTCGATCTCGTATATGAAAATGCTCGGGCTCTATTTGTCTTTCTACCTTATATGCAGTGTTTAATTTCAACTCGCGCATTACACCTCTATACCAATAACGTACTCGAAAAACATCCACGGCATGACGCATCTTTTTTTCCTTAACCATTGATGTTCTCCTTGTTGCAGGACAGAGACTGCAATCATATCTATTAATATATTATTCAATGAGATATGTATCAAAAATACAGTCAAAAATTTAATAATCATACGGGATGGTGAACGGATTTATATGTTGTTAGGCTATGAACTATCGCCATAACGAGCAGTGACATATGACGTATTTAGATAACTTGATTGTTGAGTTAGAAAAAGAACTGACTGACCGATATGGTCTAATGCTTCCTAGTCGAGTGTTATGGAAAGTGCTTGGCTATTCATCTCCAGACGCATGGAGACAATCTATTCGCCGAGGGACTATACCTATCCCTATTTTTCAATTACCAGGTCGAAGTGGTTACTTTGGTTTATCTCGAGATGTGGCAACGTTGATGGCGAAGGCAAGATTAAAAGCAGAACAACCTAAGCAAGGAAACATATCATGCGAATAATGTAACGAGTAACCAAGAGAGTGTTCATTGCAGACTGTTAGAAAGACAAAAACCTGAGGGTGCAACCTCAGGTTTCTGTGGAATTTAGTCAAGTTCTCGCCTGACTTTTCCATTGTCAATCTGACTTAGGATGACGTCAAGTCTTCTTCTGCTTTTTCCCACTTAAATGTACGACATAGGCGTTTCTGCCTGCTTGTAAGTTGGAGGTTGCAATGGAATCATATATAAATGTATTGCCTCATTTGAAACCGATTTACTCTGGCAGAGAATATCTTCGCGATATACTGCATTCTACCTCGTGGTATAGAGTAAATATTTATACCGGAATTTATTTTTGTTTCCACCAATATTAATTATGAATAAACACCTTTAAAGGATATTTACTTTTAATTGATGTATGTTTTTAATTTTAACATGGTGGTTAATATGAAAGTTGTTGAATTGATTTTAAAATCTGCGTTTTTTGATGATCTAAATAAAAAACAATGCTCTACGATACCAGTTTTTATCGATGATCGTTTCCGGATAATAGATGCACCAACAAATTATGTTATCCATCAAATAATGGAAATTGGTCGATGGAAATCTATGCACACGATTCGTTCTAATGTTGAATCGATTAAATCACTATTGATGTTTTTAGACGGCATAGGCGTTTCATTGTCGACGATTAATATGAGGCATTGGATTCATTGGCGTAATAACATGTATGAGGATGGTATAAGGCATCCAAATTCATCAAGATCTGTCAATGTAAGATTAAGAAATGCATCTACTTTTATTGTTTGGTGTATAAATAATGGTTATATCGAAGATCCATTCATTGGCTTAACTGAAGTCGTGGAGGTGAATTATCATGGGGTTAATTTCAATCAAAAGAAATTTAAGGTAAAAAAATATAAGATCAACTCATTACTAAGAGTGAGGAATTTAAAAGATCGATTGCCGACAATTGATGAATTGATGAAGTTTGTAAATCAATTAAATTCAGAAATAAAATTAATAGCTTGGGTTATGTTAGAGAGTGGAATGCGAATTAGCGAGGTATTATCAATGCCAACTAACGTTCTTCCATCTTTTCAGGATGTGATTGAACAAAGTCGCATTAGATATGCTATCCATCTAAAAAACAATGAGATGTATATTAAAAATAGAAAGAGTCGAATTGTTTTCTTTAGTCATTCATTATGCTATGCATTATGGATTTATATTCAACAAGTTAGGCAAGAACGGTTGAGTTCAAAGGATAATATCCCAACATCATTATTTTTAAGTAATAGGGGGAAGCCTTGGCATCCATCCTCTGTTCAAAAACATTTTAAAAAAGCATGTCAATCAGCTCTCCTGTCAATTTCTATGACTCCACACACTATGCGTCATATTTTTGCCACACAAACTTTAGCAAATTGGAACTTTTATTTTTCATCAGAAACAACCTGTTTACTGTGGCTTAAAGAGCGTCTAGGTCATTCACATGTTAGCACAACTTCAGATGTATACATTGGAATGGTTAGTGAACTGCAACAGATGGATCATGAAATTCTTAACAAATATGAAAACGATTTATTAAATATGATGAAATATTGATGAGGTGAAACTGCATGAAAAACCCATATCGATATGGAATAAAGTCTTCGCGCCAGAGAGATGTATCAGTTCCTCCTATTACCTCATTGGTGTGGTGTATTTCGGATCCTGTTGTTTTAAATGTTACATTTGATTTCAAATCAAAAATAGAAGAATATCCTTTAAGACGTGAGTTATTGTTGCAACTTAATGAAGCATTGTATGCGGATTACCAAAGAGGATTATCAGTTTCTACACTGAATGCTCGATATGGTTCGATTAAACCTTTTTTATCGTTTCTAGAAGAAATAGATGTTGGATGTAAGATAGTTAATCTTAGTTCTGTGAATTATGATTTTTTATATGCATTTTATATATGGTACAAAATAAAACCAATCCAAAGTGGAAAAAGAAAAGGAAACAATAGGCTAGATGTCTCTGCTCCCACCTATATAGTTCGATTATTAGCAACATATGCTGAGTTACATTGTGATTTAGTACATGATGATGTCATATCTGGACATCTTCCATTTTTATCTAATATTCCATCAACACCAAGGCAACCATACTCAAGTCAAGAAATTAGACAAATATTGAGGGCTTGCCGTGAGATAATATCATTAGATATGAAAGGTGAGTGGGCAGGTACTTCGTCTGTAGTATTAAGCGCAGCAGCAGTTTTAATGTCAGTTTATACGTTAGCAAATATTTCAGATATTTTGCGAATGACCAAGAATTCTATGTATCCTCATCCCCAAGACCCTGACAGGAGAGTTTGTTTTGTTTTCGAAAAACCAAGAGCTGGATATCGATTAATTAGAAAAGATTTCTCTAGTACACCACCATCTGAACTTGAAATTTCTATAGAATCTAGGTTGTTTCATGGAAAGTCAAAGGAACTTTTCGAATACCTAAAAAACAGATCGGATTTTTTAAGGGAACAAGCACCAGAAGCAATAAAGGATTCTATATGGCTATATAAATCTTCAAATAAAATTCAATCAAATGAACCGATTCGAAATATAACATCTGCATATTTGAATACATTTAAAAGCAAAATTCAAAATGGTTTTTCACCCTTGGATTTTATATCTGAGCGATATGATTTAAAGGATTCGGAAGGAAAACGATTAAAGATTAGGGTTAGTCGTATTCGTCCAAGTTGTGCTCAAATGCTAAGACGGTATGCTTCTATCGCAAGTCTTTCGAGATTGCTTGGTCATAAAATGCATTTTGGACAAGCTGGTTCAAAAGTAACTGTTAGTCATTATTTACCGACATCGCCTCAACAGAAAATTCGTTTTCAGTTCTTGGTTGAGAATTTAGGAAAATATGCCCTATCCGGAAGTGCGACTACATGGGTCATAAATCAGCGTTCACTTTCGTTGACAGCGGAACAGCAAGAAACTCTAGGTTTTTTAGAATCAGACCAGCGTTTTATATCTCATGTGGCACATTGTAAAAATAATGAAAATAAATCTCAACCAGAAAACAGTGGTCCGAAATGTTTGGACTTCATGCAATGTTTACTTTGTTCGAATTTAGTTATATTGGAATCCGATCTTTGGCGATTGTTTTCTTTTGGTAATGCACTTCGCCGAGATTTTGAATCAGGAAGAATACCCTCTCTAGAATGGTCAAAACGGTATGGTATTTTTTTGGATGTTATTGAGCGTGAAATTCCCCACGCATTTCGGCATCGCAAACATATTATTGATGAAGCAAAAATGAAGGCTATACAAAAGCCATACCCACTATGGGAAATGCAAGACTCTCATTATATCTCTAATTTTTTAAATGAAATGGAGCATTTGAATGAACAATAACCAATCAAAAAAGAAACCATATAATAAAGAAGAAAAAGTTTTGACGATGCTGGATTTAAAAAATAGTCCGCTATCAGATAAGATAAAAAAATCAATTGGAATTGTTGATGGATTTGATATGGGGTTATATGGAGATGATTGCTGGAATTTTAGCTTGTTAGATCATGTTGCAAATATTCAACGATGTAGAAAAATGTTTAAATTTAATGCTAAAGATCCTCTTTTTAATTTGATGTTTAGTGATGATGCATTTAAACAAAAATACAGTCTAGAAGAAGCATCCAGAGATATTCTATGGTTGCGAATGCATGAAGGGTGTTCTAGCTTTACTTTGAAAAGTGAATTTAGAGCATGGCAAATATTCAAGCGATGGTGGTATGCTTGTTTTTATGGTGTGGATTTTTCTGATTGGTTAAAATCACCAACTGGATTAGATAACTATGTTAAATTTTGTCGTCTTGATGTAGATGGAAAAGTAAATAAATCATATGTCAGTCCTTCTGTGCATCGAGAGCGAGTTCAACCAATATTTTATTTATATACATATCGTGTAAGAATAAAATATGGACTTTCTAAGCCTCCCTTTCAGGGAATGAATTCTACTTCATTGGTCGGGTATCGTATTGAATATAACCAAACCGCATGGATTGATGAAAAAATTTGGCTATCTTTAATTCAGCAAGCCTGGATTTTATTAGATGAATTAGCTCCCGCTATCGAGTTTTTTGTTGATTATTGGACGAATGCAAAATCTAGATTTTCTATTTTACCGACTAGAGATGGTAATGCTCCATCGAAGAGTCTCATTGAACTAAGACGAGTGAATTTTTTAGAGAGCCATGGATATTACTCCTATAAAGATTTAAATGAAAAAGTGCAATTATTCGAGGGTGCATCTATTGTTTTGATCTTAGCGCTAACCGGTATGAGACAGAGTGAATTATCTGGATTGGATTCAACATGCTTTATCTCTAAACAAAGTGAAATACCTTCACTTATAGATAATATTTGCTATTTGCGAGGAGTGACTTATAAATACTCACATCTCTCGGAAGGAGAAAGTCACGAGTGGCTCGTCCCTGCTCGGATAGAAAAAGTGATCAGCCTGGTGAATCGCCTTAATGATCACAGGCGTCAGAAAGCCCTTCGTCTATTAGAATCTGATTATTTTAGGCTCCAGAAGACAAATATATGGATTGATGGTATAAAATCATCATCATCCTTGTTTTTGACAAGCACATATATATCCAATCGAATGAATGTTCGTTTGACGTCTATAACGATCATTAGGCGGATAGATTTGTTTGTTGAATATTGTGCGAAAATTTTGAAATGGCAAAAAACACCATTAATTAAACCACATATGTTTCGTCGTACTTTTGCTAGATTTGTTGCTCTTTCGCCTTTAGGTACTATTGAAGCGCTTCGTGACCAATTTGGGCATAGAACCGGTGATGTCACAGCATATTACATGCAAAGTGAAGACTCAGAAATGGCGGAAATTATTTTAGAAGATCAGAGTTTATTTCAAAAACAATTAATAGCAATGCAACTGGAGTCTCCAGAGTTAAAAGTAGGAACGCTAGGCGAGAAAATAAGCTTAGAACAACGATTGCCAAGGACGATTAAAATATCAAAAAATTTAAAGTCGCTTAGACGACAATTCGGATCTGGCATGGAGATTCAATTAAATGCACATTCAGTTTCTGTGAGACCGGTGGATCAAGGTGCCTGCTCTAATAATTGCAGGCTCAATCGAATTAAATGCATCTCATGTGAAAACTGTGTGATATCAATCGAGCAACTCCCATTTTGGGAGGATCAGCTTCGGATCATGGAGGCGTGTAAAAAAGAAGGTATTGTGCAGGGGTTAGACGAGGTTCAAACGCTAGTCAATAAACTCCGTAATTTATCTAAAAATAGGGATGAGCAGCATGAGTGAAATACCTTCTCCGTCTCTAGTTCAAAGAGTTGAAAAAGCCATTAATTATATGAAAGAGATAAAACCTGAAAATGTCGCGAAAGGACACAGAATTCAGATGTCATTACGTTATTTTTCAGATACGTATGATATTAGCCGGACATCTTTAAATCGGTATCCATCTCTAAAAAAACGAGTACAAGCAGAAATAGAACTTTGGAATCAACAGTTTTATTCATCACATAATTCTGATGTATCATCTCGTAAGATTCAGTCTTATCAAGATCGTATTACTGAGTTGGAGTCCGAGGTTACATTGGCATTAACTCAACAGGCTGAAGCTTGGATTAAAAACCTATATTTACAGCAGCAGTTAGATGATCTGCAACAACAACTGAAACTACAAACTCAAGTCGTAAGAATGCCATCAGTTGTTGATGGATTCCCGGTACATCTTTCTAAAAAATTTCCATTATGGTTTCAGTTTGAGTTAATGAGAATTTTCAAGGCTGAAGAGGTTGAGTTAATTGCAAATACTATTTTGAAATGGAGAGAACAGTACGGACCATATCTACCTGGTGGTACATCGTCATTTTTTTCTTTGCTCATTCGACCTGAATCGGAGTTTCAATACCAAACAATGCTAGATTTTTTAGGCTGTAATAAAAATAAAGTGGAAAGTTTGCTCAAGCAGCGGTGTATTTAATTCGTTAGCTTTTTATATTCGCTTTTTTCGTAGAATGACTTTTGATGGAATGCAAAGAAAATCAAATGAATCTGTGCAAAAATGTGCTCATATGGGCAATGCAGAGTAGTACCGCATGGGTAACGTGAACAAAGCCAAACTGACTGAAACAGACATCATCACCAAATTTATCCTGCCCGCAGTAAAAAAGGTCGGCTGGGATGATATGACCCAGATCCGCCAAGAGGTGAAACTGCGCGATGGTAAGGTGGTTGTGCGTGGTCAGGCTGCTGCTCGCAAGAAAGTGAAGTCTGCGGATATCGTGCTTTACCATAAGCCCAACATGCCACTCGCTGTCATTGAAGCCAAAGCAAACCATCATGAGATGGGGAAAGGTATGCAACAAGGGCTCGATTATGCGCGTTTACTCGATGTGCCTTTTGTCTTTGCCTCGAATGGTGATGGATTTGTTTTTCATGACAAAACAAACCAGACCGCATTAGAAACTCAAATTCGTTTAGAAGACTTTCCCACGCCAGCTCAGTTATGGGATAAGTATTGCGTCTGGAAAGGCTATACCGCAGCTCAGTTGCCCATTATCACACAAGATTATTATGACGATGGCAGCGGTAAAGCACCGCGCTATTATCAATTGCAGGCTATTAATAAGACCATAGAAGCCATATCTGCGGGTCAAGATCGCGCCTTGCTAGTGATGGCTACAGGAACAGGTAAAACATACACCGCGTTCCAGATCATCTGGCGTCTGTGGAAGTCACGCAATAAAAAGCGCATTTTGTTCTTAGCCGACCGTAACATTCTGGTCGACCAAACCCGTATCAATGACTTTCAGCCATTTGGTCAGGCGATGACTAAAGTGGAAGGTCGCAAAGTTGACCCCGCTTATGAAATTCACCTTGCGCTATATCAAGCACTGACTGGGCCAGAAGAGTCGCAGAAAGCGTATAAGCAGGTCGCGCCTGATTTCTTTGATCTCATTATTATCGACGAGTGTCACCGTGGCAGTGCGGCTGACGATAGCGCGTGGCGTGAAATTCTGGAATATTTCGGCTCTGCCACTCAAGTGGGTTTAACGGCAACACCGAAAGAAACGGATGAAGTCTCCAATACCGATTACTTTGGTGATCCGGTTTATACCTATTCACTCAAAGAAGGTATCGAAGATGGTTTCTTAGCGCCTTACAAAGTCGTTAGGGTTGATATCGATGTCGATTTACAAGGCTGGCGTCCGACAAAAGGCCAAGTCGATAAGAAGGGTGAGGTGATCGAAGATCGGATCTACAACCAAAAAGACTTCGACCGCACGATGGTGATTGATGAGCGAACCGAATTGGTTGCTCAAACCATTACGAACTATCTCAAGCGTACCGATCCACTGGCCAAAACAATCGTGTTTTGCAATGACATCGATCATGCAGAACGTATGCGCCGAGCGTTGATCAATCTGAACCCAGAACAAGTAGCGAAGAACGACAAATATGTCATGAAAATTACCGGTGATGATGAAATCGGTAAGGCGCAGCTCGATAACTTCATTAATCCGAAAAAGACTTATCCGGTGATTGCGACCACATCTGAATTGATGACCACGGGGGTTGATGCCAAGACCTGCAAACTGGTGGTGCTTGATCAGAACATTCAGTCGATGACCAAGTTTAAACAGATCATTGGCCGTGGCACGCGTATCGATGATAAGTACAACAAACTGTGGTTCACTATCCTCGATTTCAAAAAGGCTACAGAGCTGTTTGCCGATGAGCGGTTTGACGGCGTACCAGAACGAGTCATGGTCACGACCCCAACGGATATGGATGACGATGAAGCGTTTGATACCATCTTACATGGCGCTGATGAACCGCCGCTGGATGGCGAACCGGTTGATGTTGAAAACGCTGATGGCGAGCCACAAGAAACCACCGCAGGCCCACAAGCAGGCGGAAGTTCTGGCCCTGTTCATGGCGGTGACGATGAACCGAATACGGTCAGAAAATTCTATGTGAATGGCGTTACCGTAAAAGCCATTGCGGAAAGAATTCAGTATTACGACACCGACGGTAAATTGGTGACGGAATCGTTCCGCGATTACACCCGCAAAACACTATCGAAGCAGTGTGCAACGTTAGATGACTTTGTGAAGCGCTGGAACAGTGCGGAACGTAAACAAGCCATCATCGATGAGTTGGAAAACGAAGGCATTATCTGGCAAGTGTTAGAAGAAGAGGTTGGCAAAGATCTCGACCCGTTCGATTTGATTTGCCATGTTGTTTACGACCAGCCTGCATTGACCCGTAAAGAACGGGCGAACAATGTCAAAAAGCGGAATTACTTCACCAAATATTCCGACACCGCACAGACGGTGTTGAGCACCTTACTTGAGAAATATGCCGATGAAGGTGTGCAAGAAATCGAGAACATTCACGTGCTAAAAGTGAAACCCTTCGACGAGTTGGGCAGCCCACTCGAAATCGTTAAAAAAGGGTTTGGCAACAAACAAGCGTATTTGCAGGCGGTGAATGACCTCGAAACCGAGATTTATCAACTGCCTTCGCGTTCAGCTTAACCTCATCACAGGTTACACTGTTGAACAATTTCATATTCACACAGTCTGATATGGCCATGCCGTATCAGACTTTTGTTATTTAAAGAGAAAAATATGTCTGTCAGTTCCGTGATTAAATCCATTCAAGACATTATGCGTAAAGATGCCGGTGTAGATGGCGATGCGCAACGTTTAGGCCAGTTGTCATGGCTGTTATTCCTGAAAGTATTCGATGCGCAGGAAGAAGCCTTAGAGCTGGAAATGGATGATTACCAATCGCCGATCCCTGAAGATTATCTGTGGCGCAACTGGGCTGCCGATGATCAGGGCATAACCGGTGATGAACTGCTGACCTTTGTGAATGATGAGTTGTTTAAAGATTTAAAAGATCTGTACGCACCAATGGATAAAAATCCGCGTGGCTTTGTGGTGAAAGAAGCGTTCAGCGATGCGTTTAACTACATGAAAAACGGCACACTGCTGCGACAGGTGATCAACAAACTCAATGAAATTGACTTTACTGACTCGAAAGAACGCCACCTGTTTGGCGATATTTATGAGCAGATTTTGCGCGATTTACAAAGCGCAGGCAATGCAGGGGAATTTTATACCCCTCGCGCCGTGACCCGTTTTATGGTCGACCGGATCAATCCGAAATTGGGGGAACGGATCATGGACCCTGCCTGTGGCACGGGTGGTTTTCTGGCTTGTTCATTTGACCATGTAAAAACCAACTATGTGAAAACGGCTGCGGACCATCAGATCTTACAAAAGCAGATCTATGGCGTTGAGAAAAAACAGCTACCGCACTTGCTATGTGTCACCAACATGCTATTGCATGGCATTGAAGTGCCAGTGCAGATCCGCCATGACAATACGCTGAATAAGCCGTTGTCGAGCTGGGACAGTGACATTGATGTTATCGCGACGAACCCACCGTTTGGCGGCACAGAAGAAGACGGGATCGAGAAAAATTTTCCGGCGGAAATGCAGACGCGCGAAACCTCCGATCTGTTCTTGCAATTGATTGTGGAAGTGCTGGCCAATAAAGGCCGCGCTGCGGTGGTGCTACCCGATGGCACGCTGTTTGGTGAAGGTGTGAAAACCAAAATCAAAAAGATGCTCATGGAAGAGTGTAACTTGCACACCATCGTGCGTTTACCCAATGGGGTGTTTGCACCTTACACCGGCATTAAAACAAACCTCTTATTTTTTACCAAAGGCCAACCGACTCAGGATGTTTGGTTTTATGAACACCCGTATCCGGCAGGCGTGAAGAATTACAGCAAAACCAAACCGATGAAGTTTGAAGAGTTTGAAGCTGAAATCGCTTGGTGGGGTGATGAAGCGGATGGCTTTGCGGCCCGTATTGAAAATGAGCAGGCATGGAAAGTTAGCATGGCAGACATCATTGCCCGCAATTTTGATCTCAACATTAAAAACCCGCATGTCGGTGAAGTCATCAGTCATGACCCTGATGAGTTGTTAGCCGATTACAACCGCCAGCAACAGCAGATCAGTGCACTGCGTCAGCAGCTGAAAACTATTCTCGGTAACGCATTAAGCGGTCAAGGGGAATAAGTATGCCGGAATCACTGATCACCCAACACATCGATTTGTGGATCTCAGCCATTGAAGCCAAATCAACCGCAGGCCGTGGCAGCAACAATAAATTTGATCTGTATGGTATTAAAAAGCTGCGTGAGTTAATTCTCGAACTGGCCGTGCGCGGGAAACTGGTGCCGCAAGACCCGACTGATGAACCAGCGTCAGTATTGCTGGAAAGCATTGCGGCGGAAAAAGCTCGACTCATCAAAGCAAAAAAAATTAAAAAGCCTATCGATCTATCTGAGATTACAGATGAAGAAAAGTTATTCGAGTTACCTCAAGGATGGGAATGGGTAAGATTAGGTGATCTTTCAAGTGATATACATTATGGATATACAGCTTCAGCGAAGGAAAATTTTTCTGGAGTGCGATTGTTAAGAATAACTGATATTCAGAATGATAAAGTTAATTGGACTACGGTTCCTGACTGCGATATCGAAGAAGATAGAATTCCTAATTATTTATTAGAAAATGACGATATATTGATTGCTCGTACTGGGGGGACAATTGGGAAATCATATTTAGTTGAAAATATTAATGTTCGCTCTGTTTTTGCATCATATTTGATTCGCGTAAAACGAATTGATTTTATGTTTTCACCTTACATAAAAACATATCTCGGCAGTCAACTTTACTGGCATCAATTATTTGACAATGCAGCTGGTACTGGGCAGCCGAATGTTAATGCAACGGCACTCAAATCTTTGTTTGTCACACTTCCGCCTTTAAACGAGCAACCCCGTATTGTCGCCAAAGTAGACGAATTAATGGCTCTGTGCGACCAGTTGGAACAGCAAACGCTAACCAGCATTGATGCCCATGCCACACTGGTTGAAACGTTGCTGGAAACATTAACCAACAGTGCCGATGCCGCAGAGTTAGAGCAAAACTGGGCTCGCATTTCAGAACATTTCGACACGCTGTTCACCACTGAACAAAGCATTGATGCGCTCAAGCAAACCATTCTGCAATTGGCAGTGATGGGCAAACTCGTGCGCCAAGACCCAACCGATGAGCCTGCGTCAGTTTTGCTGGAAAAGATTGCTGCTGAAAAAGCACAGCTCATCAAAGATAAGAAGATCAAAAAAGAAAAACCATTACCGCCAATCAGTGATGAAGAAAAACCATTTGAACTGCCGCAGGGGTGGGAGTGGTGTAGAGTCTGGGATATAGCCCACACAATTACATCTGGTTCTCGTGACTGGGCTAAGTACTACTCCGATACTGGTGCAAAATTTATAACAATGGGGAATTTATCTCGTGGTGATTATAAACTACGAATGGATACTATTAGATATGTAAATCCTCCAATTGATGGGGAAGGATTAAGAACTAAGCTAGAAGCCAATGATCTTTTGATATCAATAACCGGGGATGTAGGCAATCTGGGTCTAATCCCTATTGATTTTGGAGATGCATACATTAATCAACATACATGTATGCTTAGATTTATTACCCCATGTAGGAATCTATTCTTTCCAAATATGATGCGCTCTCCATGGGCTAAATATCAATTTGATGCTCCACAACGAGGGATTAAAAACAGTTTTAGATTGGGGGATGTTGGTGAAATGTTAATTCCGCTTCCCCCATTAGAAGAACAGTACAGAATTGTTGATAAAATTGAAAAATTACTGTCCCTTTGCGAGAGTATTAAATGGAAATTAAATAAATCAATTTCTATCCAATTACACTTAACAGACTCTATTGTTGATAAAGCTTTAAGCTAACTAAATATAAAGGATGAATGATGACTGAACAAATATTTCAAGGTGGAGATGAAATCCAAAAGAAAGATTTAGAAAGTCATCTTTCTTCACTTTGTCAGCTTGAAAATGTAGGTGTTCTACTGGGGGCTGGTTCATCAAAGGCAGCCGGTGGAAAGGTAATGAAGCAGGTTTGGCAAGATTTTAAAGGTGCCAATCCTCTTTCCGTATCATTTTTAAGAGATGAATGTAAATTAATAACTCAGCCAGAAATCGACAATGATAGTGTTAATGTTGAGCTATTGATTGACCAAGTAGTTAAATTTATTGAAGTATCAACCATCCGCCAGGATGACGTAGAAAAACTCGAACAGGCTCGAAATCAACTTTATCGCTCAGTTACGTCTGCTGCATTGCTTGTCGCTGATGAGTTTCCTACTCAAGCGGTAGGGAAACTCGAATGTTTGAGTCACCATCGAAACCTTTTAGAAAAGCTCATATCCAATCGCCAGCCAGGGCAATCTGCACCAGCTATTTTCACCACTAATTATGATTTAGCCATAGAGTGGGCCGCCGAAGAAGTGGGTATTCAGGTTGTGAATGGGTTTGTTGGCACGCATACACGGACATTTCAACCACATACATTTGATCTGGGTTTCCGAAACGTAAATGCACAAGGTGAAGCACGATTTGGTCACTACAATCTTTATCTGTATAAGCTCCATGGCTCTCTTACTTGGATGCAAGATAAAGATGGGAATATTACAGAGTTGCCATCGTCATTAGCTTACCAGCAAGCCATTCAGCCACTTATTGACCATGGGACCTTTTCTTCAAATCAGCATTTAATCTATCCAGGTGCGAATAAATATCATCATACAATTGGTTATGTGTATGGTGAAATGTTCCGCCGTTTCAGTGAGTTTCTCGGAAAACCGCAAACTGCACTATTTGTGAATGGATACGGTTTTGGCGATTATCACATTAATAGAATCATTTTGGGTGCGCTTCTTAATCCGTCTTTGCATATTGTTATTTATTATCCTGAACTTTCAGCATTAAATGGCTTAGACCCATCAAAATTTAATGAAGCGCAAAAATGTATCGATAAGATTAAAAAAATGAAAATAAGCCAGATCACGGTCATTGGTGGTGGTGATGCATATTTTAATGCTTTCGTGGATATGATTCCTAAGCCTGTTCTTTTTCCTAAAAATAACACTGCAAAAATTTTGGCTGATGCAATCAGAGATCTTGCACCATCAAAGGATGACTTTTAATGATTATCCATGAACTAAGCCAAATTGGGTACGTAGTCTCTCTTGAAGGCACAAAAATCAGGATTAATCTGCTTGAAGGCCATAAGGGGCAATTGGCTGCACACAGATCTGGAATTAATTCTGTATCTCAGCCAGGTGATCTAATCGGTTTTGAATCTGGGCGATTTCTCATCGTTGCGAGAGTCACCGATATGTCGTTTGTTGAACCCGAAAAAGCGCATGCTTCTAATTTTGGAACAATGAATGTATCTGACACACCCTTACGGCAATTAATCTCATATGCCATCGGTTATATTAAATTCGATGAAGAAGAATGGAAGTTTGTATCTGAAAATTGGATGCTTCCTACTCTTGGCTCCAAAGCACTGCCGTTAGATAAAAAACTGCTCAATACAGTATATGGTCTGAGTAAAAAAGAAAACGAAGCATCTTTATGTTTAGGCCGCGATTCCAGAACGGGCACGGTTGATATTCGAGCCAATATTAATTCACTTCTTAGCCGCCATTTAGCTGTATTAGGTAGCACCGGATATGGTAAATCAAATTTCAATGCACTCATTGCACGTCAAATTGTCGAAAATTACCCAAAATCAAGAATTGTTATATTCGATGTCAATGGTGAATACGCACAAGCATTTGAAGGGCTTTCAGGCATAAAACAGACCATCTTGGGTGCAGGCACAAGCGTTCCTAGCAATGGCGAGCTATTCGATAAAAAACATTGTGAATATCACAAAATCCCTTATCAAGCTTTAGGGTGGTCAGGTTTAATAAAATTACTTAGGCCGAGCGACAAGACACAATTACCGGCTCTTAGAAATGCTTTAAATGCACTAATTAAAGTTAAACCAGGAAAATGTAGAGATAGTATTTATGTAGGTGTGTCATCTAGTGACTATTTTGAATTAGTGGATGACTGTCGACCTAATGGACAAGAGTTATTAGGACAATGGCTTGAGCGATTGAGAAAGGGGGAATTGAAAAATTGTGAAAATTGGGCTCCATTTAGAGCATTAGGGGTTTTAGTTGCTGAGTTTGGGTGTGTAGCAGCCGATAGTCGTTCTCCGGGGGCAACAAAAAGAGACTCTTTCAGTTATGGGAATGTGTTGCCATTAATTAAATTGATACAACAATTAGCGGAAGATTCAAGATTTAAAGAAATAATAAACATTGAAGGCGGACAGCCAATAGATTCTTCATCAATATGGCAAAAGCCTATGGAAGATGAAGTTGATTACATTTTTGGTAAGAACAATAAATCTGAACCTGATTGGCGCGTTCATATTATTAATTTAAAAGGATTAGCAGACGACCTTTCACCAATGGTGCTGGGGTCATTATTAGAAATGTATTCAGAAGTGCTTTTTAAAAGAGGACAAGATGGTAATTATCCGACTTTGTTACTCTTAGAAGAAGCACACCAATATCTACGCGATCCATATGCTGAAGATGTGCATCAACTCAAGGCTTACGAGCGTTTGGCGAAAGAAGGTCGCAAATTTTGTTGTTCATTATTAGTGAGTACGCAGCGACCATCAGAATTGTCATCTACTGTTTTAGCTATGTGCTCAAACTGGATTTCTCTACGATTAACAAATGAAAGAGATTTAACCACTTTGAGATATGCAATGGAAAATGGTAACGAGCACATACTGAGTGAGATATCTGGGCTCCCCCGTGGTGATGCTGTTGGGTTTGGCTCTGCATTTAACTTACCGGTGCGTTTTACTATTGATAAGGCAGTGCCTGGGCCATCATCATCGGATGCAAATTTTGCAAGTATTTGGGCGAATACTACAACTGAATGAGAACTGTTAGAGCTGCAATATCAGCCGGTATCGGATAGAAATTACATGGCGATAAACAGTAGAAGGAGTTCAAGTACAATGAACGTCACTGTTCATTATTATTACTCTACCTGAACAGCTCCGAAATTTGTGCAAGTTGGGTTGTTCGCCACCGCGTAATCACAATCAGAACTATCAGTTTATTTGATTAAAATGAAATAAGCTGATTTACAGCCCTAAGTTTACCGTTGAGCTGGTATAGTTTTTCAGATGCTGTTTTGTGTAGCTTAGTTATTTTGTGTTTTTCTTGTGGAAGTTGTTCCAATAATTCTCGATATGCTTGTAACTCGTAGCGAGTTAATAAGAGCTCTTCTTCTAATGAACGTTGCTCAGACGTTAAGTTATAAATCTTATTGTATTCGTTTGACGATAATCTGACATTTTCTAACAATTCATTTTTAAATACATAATTTCGGTGTTTATTGAATCCATTTGGTGTTGCAAATCCCTGTTTTTTCAGAAAATGAATATTACGATCAATTAGCCCTGAAGCTTGTTTTTGAGTCAGATTATTATGGGTCATGGCTAATAAAATAAGCTCTTTCCTGCTGATTGTCGTGTTTTTGACTTTTGCTAAAACTCGGCAGAAATTAGCGCTAATTCCGTATAAATCTTTCTGAGGCATAGAAAATCCAGGGTTATTAAACTTAGGATTGCTAAGTATACATAAGTCAGCGAAACTTAGACAATCTAAGCATGTGAGAATTTATATGATGAAGAAACGTTGCAGAAAAATCCTCTCCCTGAACGGCTCAGAGATGCTAGAAAAAAAGTCGGATTGTCTCAGAAGGAACTGGGTGTGAGAGCCGGTATGGACGAAGGATCTGCCAGTGGCCGTATGAATCATTATGAACAAGGTCGGCATGTGCCCGATATTGAGACTTTACGAAAAATAGCGAAGGTGCTGAATGTACCTCTCAGTTATTTCTTTTGTGAAGATGAAATGAGTGCTGAGTTAGTCTGTCTGTTTGAAAAATTAAATGAAAAAGAAAAAGTACAATTGATCACAATCCTGCGAGATGACACCCCCAAGAGTTTTAAAGAGTAAAAGTTACATGAGTGAAAAAACAAAAACCAAACCATATTCAAATGGGGCATTAAATATGGTTTTCATATTAGTTTTCGATGAGATGTAATTTCGATATAAATTTCCGAATGGGCGTTGGTAATCCAATTTCTTCCAACTGTGACTTGGTAAACCATGCATGTTGGGTTTTGACAACATCATCTACGAGGCGATTCCATATCTTCGCTTGTAGCTTGTAATGCGAAAATTGATGGTTAAAAGAGCCTTTAAGGTTTAATTCTTGAGATAAGGAATTAAATTCGGTTGCTTCAGGTAAACACCACAGGCCACCCCAAATACCAGAATCGTGGCGCTTTTCCAAAAGAATTTGCCCATCATTTTCTATCCAATAAAAATGACCTTCTCGAGTAGGAATGATTTTCTTTGGTTTGGGCGTGGGGAACTGGCTGATTCGATCAGTCGTGAAAGCGTTGCAGTGTGATTGAAACGGACAAATCTCACAATTGGGCGATTTCGGTTTACAGATTGTCGCCCCAATATCTAATAAGCCTTGTGCAAACACTCGGTTGTCTTGACTCGGAGTGTAGGCATGAACAAGCTCCCATAACTTTTTAATGACCACCGTTGCAGTTGGGAGCCCTTCAATTGCAAAGAAACGACAGAAGAATCGTTTTACATTCCCATCGACGATAGGCCCATATTGATTGTTTGCAAAAGATGCAATAGCACCGGCGGTGTAGCGACCTACGCCAGGAATTTTCTGTAGAGAGTCTAAGTCGAAAGGAAACTGTCCATTCCATACTTCAACAATATATTTCGCTGCTTTTCGTAGATTTCTCGCACGAGAATAATAACCAAGCCCTTGCCACAATGACATCACTTGTTCATCACTCGAGTTAGCCAGATCTTGAATTGTTGGGTAAGTTTCCATCCACTTCAAAAAATAGGGGATAACCGTCATGACTTGCGTTTGTTGCAGCATGACCTCTGACACTAAAACCCGATAAGGCGTTGGATCTGTTTGCCAAGGAAGGTCATGGCGTCCGTAACTGGATTGCCAATTCAGTAGGATTGCAGCAAATTGGCTTGGGTCTAAGTTTTTTGAATTCATAGATTAGATTTTCTAATGTGAAATTTCACAACGGAGTACAAATTAGCATATTGAACCATCTCGTTGGAGAGAATCGCTAAATGCAATGAGTAAACAATACGTTATAATAACTGGACCATTTGCATTCGTGATTCAAGCCAAAACCCAGACCCGATAGGGAGTTTTATCCTGCTGCCAGGGTAATGTTTTACGCCCGGATATGTCATACCAGTTCAGTAAACGCTGTGAAAAAGTGGCTGGATTCAAACTAAAAACCTTCTGTCGATGAAGCCTGCATGCTGTCACAGCAAGGCGGTGCTGTAAACGATACAAAAAGTAAGGTTTTGCTGGCGGAATGAGGGCGAATATCGGCTTTCTGCTTGCACCTTCATATTATCTCTGGATAATGCCAACGCCCTGTTAACAGATAGAGAGACACCATGACCGAGCATGATGAAATGACCGTCGGTGAAGAACAAACCGAAGATGGTAAATTTATGCGCCGCATCCGCAGTTTTGTGCGTCGTGAAGGCCGTCTGACCCGAGGTCAGGATCGCGCATTACAAGAATTGTGGCCGGTGATGGGCGTCGAATTCCGCGATGAAATGTTAGATCTTGCCAAGCTGTTTGGACGTGAAGCGCCAGTTGTGCTGGAAATCGGTTTTGGCATGGGTAAATCGCTGGTAGAAATGGCCGCTGCAGCGCCTGAGAAAAATTTCATCGGTATTGAAGTGCATCGCCCGGGTGTTGGTGCCTGTTTAACATCAGCGCAAGAAGCGGGTATTACCAATTTACGTCTGTTCTGCCACGATGCGGTGGAAGTGTTGGGGCAGATGATCCCCGATCAAAGCATTGATACATTGCAGCTGTTTTTCCCTGATCCTTGGCACAAATCACGTCACCATAAACGCCGGATCGTGCAGCCAGCTTTCGTGCAAATGCTGCGCCCGAAGTTGAAAATTGGTGGCATCTTCCATATGGCGACTGATTGGGAAAACTATGCGGAGCATATGGTGGAAGTGATGAGTGTGGCGGAAGGGTTTGCTAATACGGTAACGGATGGTGTGTATGCACCACGCCCAGATTCACGCCCGCTGACTAAATTTGAACAGCGTGGTCATCGCCTCGGTCACGGCGTGTGGGATCTGCTGTTCGCGCGTAAAAGCTAATCGCACAAACTAACAGTATGAATAAAAAACGGCCTGTTATCGGATGATACAGGCCGGTTTTGTTTCTGCGGTCAACACCGCTGCAATTTCAAGTGAGTAGGAGTTACTCTTCCATCAACATCGTCAGTAAGCTGTTCAGATAGCGATGACCTAACTCGGTGACTTGCCACTTAGTCGTGGTTTGTTGCAGTAAGCCTTGGTCGTAGGCTTTAGCAAACATCGGCTCAACCGATTCGGCTTTTAAACCCGTTCTGAGTGTAAATTCAGCTTTGGGAACGGGTTGAAACAGGCGCATCCGGTTCATGAAATATTCAAACGGACGATCGTCGTTTTCCACATCCCAGCTTTGATCTAAAAATGCGCGCTCCGGGTCGAGATAGCCTTTCGGGTGTTTTACTTTCGCTGTTCGAATGATCCGGTTTTCCTGCGGTAAGGTGATCTTGCCATGCGCACCGCAACCAATGCCGAGATAGTCACCAAACTGCCAGTAATTCAGATTGTGCCGACATTCGAAACCGGGCTTGGCGTAAGCCGAGATCTCATATTGCTGATAGCCTGCGTCCAGTAATAGCTGGTGGCCTTGTTCTTGGATATCCCACAAGGTTTCATCTTCGGGCAATACCGGTGGGCGGGAACCAAACGCCGTGTTGGGTTCAATGGTCAGTTGATACCAAGACAAATGCGGTGGGGCGATCTCAATCGCTTGTTTGAGATCGTAAAGCGCATCACTGATGCTTTGCTCTGGCAAACCGTGCATTAGGTCGATATTAAAACTGCGTAATCCCGCCTGTTTTGCCTGTAACCCAGCTGCAACGGCTTGCAGTGGATCGTGGATGCGGCCCAATTTCTGCAATTTTTCTGGCTGAAAACTTTGTACGCCGATACTGATGCGGGTGACACCGGCTTGCTGATAACCGGCAAAGCGACCTGCTTCCACGGTGCCGGGGTTGGCTTCCAAGGTGATTTCAATATCACTGGCAAACGGAATGCGTGCCGCCACACCTTGCAGCAAATCTTTAATGGCATTTGCAGAAAACAGACTCGGTGTGCCACCGCCGATAAAAATACTCTGCAGCTGGCGGTTTTGCACATAGCCCAAATCAGCATCAAGATCGGCCAACAACGCCGCCACATAGTCAGTTTCCGGCACATTCTGTTTTAAGGCGTGCGAATTGAAATCACAATACGGACATTTCTGTACGCACCAAGGAATATGGATATACAGGCTCAGTGGCGGTAGTTGCAGCATAAATTACTCTTGCAGGGCTTTCGCGAGTTGCGCCAGCGCTTTACCACGATGGCTTAAGCGGTTTTTGGTTGCTGGTTCCAGTTCGGCGGCAGTGCAGTCGAGATCTGGCACATTAAAAATTGGATCATACCCAAAACCATTTTCACCGCTTGGCTCGGTGGCGAGAGAGCCTTCCCAGCTGGCTTGGCAAATAATCGGGGTCGGATCATCGGCATGACGCATATATACCAGCACACACCAGTAACGAGCAGTACGTAATACCGGTGGCACGCCGTTCATCTCTTCCAGCAGTTTTTCCAGATTGTCCTGATCGGAGGCATCTTCACCGGCATAACGGGCCGAATAGACACCAGGACGACCCAGCAGGGCATCAACTTCAATACCTGAATCATCAGCAATCGCGGGCAGGCCAGTAACGCGGGCGGCATGACGCGCTTTGATAATGGCATTTTCAACGAAAGTGGTGCCGGTTTCTGGAACGCTTTCGACATGAAATTCACTTTGCGGAACGACTGCGTAATTCAGGTCGGCCAGTAATGCATTAAGTTCTTCAACTTTCTTTTTATTGCCGGTGGCAAGAACTACCTTTTCCATATTCAGACTCCGTAATCAAATCGGCGACATAATAACGTTGGATGTAGTTCTGTACCACTTACGATTAACGGTATTCGAAGCAGGAAGAAAGAATCAGTCAGTCGGCTGTTCTAAAATCGCGGGGAGTTGTTGTGGCGAAATAATGCGAACGGTTTTGTGCCGCCCGAGCTCACCTTTGTGGATCACGATCTGGCTTTTGGCCACTTTGAATTGTTTCGACAAAAACTTGATCAAATGCGCATTTGCCTGACCATCAACGGGTGGAGCGGTGATCGCAATTTTCAGCTCTTCACCATGCCAGCCTTGAATTTGATCGCGGCTGGCTTTTGGCTGGATGTAAACATCCAGCCAAATTTCATCACCATCTTTTCGAAAACCAGCCATTACAGCTGGTTCCACAGTGGGCCGACTAAATCCAGCATCAGGAAGTTGATCCCTTGCAGAATAAAGAACAGCACCAATACCGATAGATCTAAACCACCGAGTGATGGCAGGAAACGACGGATTGGGCTGAGCAGTGGTTCGGTCAGTTGGTATAACACATACTCGACGGAACTACGGCCTTGGCTGATCCAACTTAAAATGGCGCGGGCAATCAAAATCCAGAACAGCAGGGAACCGGCTTGTTTTAACACCACCAGAAAGCTTAGTAACAGCAATCCGGTGACATTGATTTTCAGTACGCCCATCCACATAAAGACAACAAATTTTAATACGGCAACAGCATAGGCCAGTAGCAAAGAGGCGAAATCAATGCCACGGAAACCCGGGATGATACGACGTAGCGGGCTTAATATCGGGTGCGTTAACTTTACCGCGACCTGACTTAATGGATTATAGAAATCCGCTTTGGCCCATTGCAGCCAAAACCGCAGTAATACCACCATCAAATAGAGGCTAAATGCCGTGTCTAGCAGAAAAAACAGTGTATTCATGAGAATCCTTAGAAAAGAGTTTCCATTTCTTCAGCGCGGCGTTGGGCTGCTTGCATGGCAACACTCACCAGATCAGCCAGTTTACCTTCCTCAAAAGCATTAATGGCTGCCGCTGTGGTGCCGCCTTTCGAGGTCACCTGCGCACGCAAAGTAGCCAGCTCGGTTTCTGGGTTCGCAATCACCATCTGAGCTGCACCCAAGGCAGTTTCTTGCACTAACTGACGTGCAGCTTCAGTGCTAAAGCCCATCCGTTGTGCTTCTTCCACCATATATTGCATGAACAGGAAGAAATACGCAGGGCCGCTGCCAGACGCTGCGGTAACAACGTTGATATCCGCTTCTTCTGCAACCCAAAGCGTTTTACCCACGGCTTGCAGCATCTCTTGTGCAAATTGACGATCAGTTGCATTGACTACTGCGGGTGCAAACAGACCGGTCATGCCAATACCAATCAAAGACGGCGTATTTGGCATGCAACGGACAATATTCTGGTGTCCGTTCAGCAAACCTTGTAAGCGGGCAACGCTGACACCGGCTGCAATAGAGATGAATAGCTTATTGCCAAAATCACCAATAGCTGGAGCTAGTTGCGCCAGCATTTCCGCCATAAATTGTGGTTTAACGGCCAACACGATCACATCGGCATTTTTTACCGCAGCCACATTGTCATTGCTGCCAGTGATACCAAATTCTTTACCCAGCTCTTGTGCTTTCAAGGCATCAATATCTGTGGCATGGATTTTATTGCCAGGGAAACCGGCATTGATTAATCCGCTGATCAGGCTGCGGGCCATATTACCGGCACCAATAAACGCAATATTTCTTTGTTCCATGATTCCTACTTATATTCTCTGCTTCCGAAGATCGCTGTACCAATCCGCACCATAGTGCTGCCGCAACTGATGGCTACTGGCATGTCGTCTGTCATGCCCATGGATAATGTATCTACAGATGGATATTGGGATTTTAATTGGTTAAATAGTTGTTGCATATGCAGAAAGTTATCACGAACAACGTTTATGTCATCGGTATTTTCAGCAATTGTCATTAACCCACGTAGTTTTAAGCGTGGGAATTGGCTAATTATGCCAGCCAGCCCAAAAACTTCATCAGCATTAATACCCGATTTGGTCTGTTCTCCGCTAATATTAACCTGAAGGCAGATATTCAGTGCTGGGAGATGTGCTGGTCGTTGTTCATTCAGTCGTTGGGCTATTTTTTCGCGGTCAACGCTATGAACCCAGTCAAAATGTTCGGCGACAGGTTTGGTTTTATTCGATTGCAACGGACCGATGAAATGCCATTCGATATCAGCATAATCAGGGTTAGTTTGTAATAGTTGGATTTTTGGGATCGCTTCCTGAACATAAGATTCACCAAATTGCCGTTGACCGGCTTGATAGGCGGCATAAATCGCCTCTATCGGTTTGGTTTTACTAACAGCCAGCAACTGTACGTCATCCGGTGCGCGGCCGGCCTGACGGGTGAGTGAAGCGATCTGATCTTTTATGGCGAGCAAACGCGATGCTATGTCATTCATTAGTTCAGTTTTTATTGGGAGTGGGATAAATAATGGATATAACAGAATTATTGGCCTTTAGTGTAAAGCATAACGCATCGGATCTGCATCTTTCTGCAGGGCAACCGCCGATCATTCGTGTTGATGGCGATATTCGTCGTATTAATTTACCGCCATTAGAGCATCGTCAGGTGCACAGTCTGGTGTACGACATCATGAACGACCATCAGCGCAAGGTGTTTGAAGAAGATCTGGAGGTCGACTTCTCGTTTGAGATCCCGAATCTGGCTCGTTTCCGTGTGAATGCATTTAATCAAAGCCGTGGTGTGGCGGCGGTGTTTCGTACCATTCCAAGTAAAGTTTTGACATTGGTTGATTTGGGCGCACCGCCGATCTTCCAAACCATTGCGGAAAACCCAAGAGGGTTGGTGTTGGTTACCGGGCCAACCGGTTCGGGTAAATCAACCACTCTGGCGGCGATGGTCGATTATATTAACGAAACCCATAACCATCACATCATTACCATTGAAGACCCTATCGAATTTGTGCACCAGAGTAAGTCATGTCTGGTGAACCAGCGTGAAGTTTATCGTGATACCAAGAGTTTTAATGCCGCTTTACGTTCTGCCTTGCGTGAAGATCCGGACATTATTCTGGTGGGTGAAATGCGTGACTTGGAAACCATTCGTTTGGCGTTAACGGCGGCAGAAACCGGGCACTTAGTGTTTGGGACTCTGCATACCACCTCTGCGGCCAAAACAATCGACCGTATTATCGACGTATTCCCTGGTGCTGAAAAAGACATGGTTCGTTCGATGTTGTCGGAATCGATGCGTGCGGTTATTTCTCAGACCTTGTTGAAGAAAAATGGCGGTGGTCGAATTGCCGCTCATGAAATCATGATTGGTATTCCCGCTATTCGTAACTTGATCCGTGAAGATAAAGTCGCACAAATGTATTCAGTCATTCAGACAGGGATGGTGCATGGAATGCAAACCATGGACTATTGTTTAAAACAGCTGGTTGCCCGCGGTTTAATTTCTGTTCAAGACGCAAAAGCCAAAGCCGTTGATCCCAACTCAATAGTGTGAGGCTAAAGCTATGGAATTGGCTAATTTGTTACGTACTTTAGCGGATGAAAAAGGCTCAGACTTATTTATCTCTGTAGGTATTCAGCCGTCGATTAAAGTAAACGGTAAGTTGCGTCGGCTGGGGGATACCGAGCTCGACGAGCATGACGTGCTGCATATGGTGCGTCAAACAATGACTGAAGATCGTTATCAGGTTTATATTGAAAGTCGTGAAGCCAACTTTGCGATTACTTGCCCGGGGATTGGGCGGTTTCGTATCAGTGCTTTCTGGCAACAGGATTTTCCCGGCTGTTCCATTCGTCGTATTGAAACCGTGATCCCGACCTGTGAAGAACTGTTTTTACCGTTGTCGATTAAAGAGTTGGCGATGGCAAAACGTGGTTTGATTTTATTCGTCGGGGCAACCGGTGCTGGTAAATCAACGACACAGGCAGCGATGATTGGTTATCGTAACCGTCATGCTAACGATCACATTCTGACTATTGAAGATCCGGTGGAATTTGTACACCTGCACGATCGTTGTTTGATCACGCAACGTGAAGTTGGTTCAGATACACTCTCTTTTGACGATGGTTTGAAAAGTGCTTTGCGTCAGGCTCCTGACGTTATTCTGATCGGTGAAATTCGGTCAGAAGAAACGATGGAATTTGCGTTATCGTTTGCTGAAACCGGGCATCTTTGTATGGCTACATTGCATGCCAATAACGCTAATCAGGCCATAGAGCGTATCTTACATTTAGTTCCACCATCAAAACACAGAATGCTCATGTATGATCTGGCATTTAACATGAAAGCGATTGTGGCGCAGCAACTGATCCCGACGCTGGATGGTTCTGGTCGGCGAGCTGCATTTGAAATTATGCTCAACTCTCCGCTGATTGCGGATATCTTGCGTAAAGGCGAAGTGCACCGGTTGAAGGAGACTATTTCGCGTTCCCGCGAGCTGGGTATGACGACGTTTGACCAGTCATTGTTTGAGTTGTATAAACAAGGTGTAATTGGATTTGACGAAGCACTGGCATTTGCCGACTCCAGTAATGAAATGCGTGTAATGATTAAGCTGGCAGGCGGCGGTAAATTTGATTCCGGTATGATGGATAATATAACGGTCTCATAAGGCTTCACTGCCACAAGAAGAGGATGAACGTGGTAACATGTTGATAACAAGTTACTACTTCATCCTTTTTTGTTGAGGTTTTTATGCTGGCTGTGCTTTCTCCCGCCAAATCGTTAGATTATGAATCTCCGCTCACTACCTCGCGTTTTTCTGAACCTCAGTTAATGCATGAATCAGCACTGCTGATCGAGCAATTGCGGCAGTTTACACCGGCAGATATTGCTTCATTGATGAGTTTAAGTGACAAACTGGCGGGGTTAAATGTAGCGCGTTATGCCCAGTGGCAGCCGCTTGCGACCCCAGTGAATGCTCGCCCGGCACTGCTCGCTTTTAACGGTGATGTTTATTCTGGTTTAGCGGCACAAGATTTTAATGACGTGGATTTGGATATAGCGCAACAGCATATTCGCATTCTTTCCGGTTTGTATGGTTTGTTGCGTCCACTGGATCTATTGCAACCTTACCGGCTGGAAATGGGCACGAAACTGGCCAATTCCCGTGGCAAAGATCTGTATGCGTTTTGGGGGAATATCATTACTGAGCATCTGAACCGAGCATTGCAAGAGCAAGGCGATGATGTGTTGCTCAATTTGGCATCAGATGAATATTTTAAGTCGGTAAATGTAAAACAGCTGGCAGGGCGGGTGATCACACCGGTCTTTCAGGATGAGAAAAATGGTAAATACAAAATCATCAGTTTTTATGCGAAAAAAGCCCGCGGATTAATGGCGCGTTATTTGGTCAATGAACGCATCACAAAAACCGAGCAGTTGCTGGATTTTACGGTTGCGGGTTATGGTTATTGTCCTGAATTATCAACGGAAAACAAACTGGTGTTTCGTCGTCCTGAAGGTGTGGTGGAGTAAGTTTAGGCGGGCATTATTTGATATTTCCGCCTGCTGTCAGGTGCAGGCGGAAAAAAGAGCTTAGAAAAAAAGAGCTTAGAAAATAGAGCGGCAGATTACTTTTCTGTGTTCGCTTTTTTCTCTGCTGCAGCGGCTTTCTGAGCATGTTTTTTTGCCCAGTCTGGTTTGCCTTTGTTCTTGCTGACGCGATGACGGATCTTCTCTTTTGGTTTTTTCTCGTCTTTCTTGTCGTCTTCTTTTTTATCTTTGCGTTTACCGGCTGGTTTGCTGATCTTATGTTGCGGACGCAGGCTATCAACCACACGACGCATCATTTTCTCTTCGGTATAGCGTTCAACGCGTTCCATCATGCCAACGTCATGCGCTTCAACCAGGTTGATAGCACAACCTTTTTTACCGGCACGACCAGTACGGCCGATACGGTGAATATAGGTATCGGCTGAACGCGGCATGTCGTAGTTGAATACATGGCTTACGTCCGGCAAATCGATACCACGCGAAGCAACATCGGTAGCGACCAGAATTTTTACCCGTTCAGAACGGAATTTATTGAGTGCTTCGATACGCTTCTCTTGTTCCATCTCACCGCGTAACCATGCGCAATCAATGCCGCTGGCCTGCAGTTGACTCACCAGTTCTGCCAGACGTTCGCGAGTTTTAACAAAAATAATGCTGCGTGTGACATCTTCCTGTTGCAGCAAATGTTTCAGCAACTGGAATTTATGCTCAGCAGTATCGGCAAAATAGACCAACTGCTGGATTTTTTTGCGTTCACTGCGTGGTGGCTCGGCAAATAACTCTGCCGGATCTTTTAATAAATCTTCAGCAAATTTTCTCAGGCCAGCGCCTTCCAGCGTTGCTGAGAACAGCATGGTCTGTTTACGCCAGCGTGCTTCGGCGGCGATACGATCAACATCGCCGATAAAGCCCATGTCTAACATGCGGTCGGCTTCGTCGAGCACCAGAATTTCAATGTCACGGCTGTCAAAGCGTTCATCTTCAATATATTGCATCAGACGACCTGGGGTCGCGATGATTATATCAACCGTTTTTTCTAATGCTGGCAGTTGTTTCTCTTCAGCAACACCACCGATGATGCTGGCGACTTTCAGGTGTGTGTAAGCGGCCAGAGCTTCGGCTTGTTCGGTAATTTGCAGTGCCAGTTCACGGGTCGGCGTTAAGATCAACGCACGCGCAGGGCCGGGGCGACGGCGCGGGAAGTCGATCATATGCTGCATCATCGGCAGCAAGAAGGCGGCGGTTTTACCGGTACCGGTCGGTGCGGAAGCCATTACGTCCCGTCCTTCCATCGCCACTGGGATCACCTGTGTTTGAATGGTGGTCGGGCGTGTGAAACCCAACTCTTCTACGGCTTGTAGCAGAATGGGATCCAATTCTAAGGATTCAAAAGACATAAACGACTTCCTGACTTACAAATGAGGGCGCACATTATAGGCAAGTATGGCGTAAAATTCGCAGCTATTTTAGTGTTACTGAAAATTCAGAAGATGAAAGATTCCTATGGGCGGTCATAGCTTTACTTTTAAACAGTTTCATATTGAGCAAGATCGCTGCGCCATGAAGGTGGGAACAGACAGTATTGTGCTTGGCAGTTGGACTCCGGTGGCTGGGGTAAAACGTATTTTGGATATTGGAACGGGAACCGGCATTCTCGCCTTGATGTTGGCGCAACGGACGAGTCAGTTGGTGCAAATTGATGCGGTAGAGTTAGATGCCGATGCAGTGAAACAGGCGGAAGAGAATGTTAATGGTTCGCCATGGCGCGAGCGTATTCGTATTATCCGGCATGATATTCGTACTTTTCAGGCGCCATATTACGATTTGATCATCAGCAACCCACCTTATTTTGTGCATGGGCAGACATTGCCGGATGCTGCGCGCCAGCGGGCACGGCATACGGGTGAATTAGATCAAACAGCCTTGCTGCAAAGTGCTGAACGTTTGCTGGCACCATTGGGAAAACTGGCTTTGGTATTGCCCGTGGAACAAGGTGAGCAGTTAGTTGCGTTGGCAAATGAATTGGGCTGGCATTTGCAACGACGTTGTTTGGTGGAAACCAAACGCGGCAAAATACCTAATCTGGTGTTACTAGTGTTGAGTCGTAAGGCAACTGAAACGGTGGAAGAGCAACTTTGTCTGCGCGAAACAGATAATCGTTACTCTTCCGAATTTGTTGCGTTGGCTGATGAATTTTATCTGCGCATGTCAGCTTAAATATCAGCTATTTCTTCCAACACTTGTGGCAGCCATTTTTGCAGGCGCTCGTCAGTTTGTTCATATTGAGTGATGTCATCCAGAGCCAGCCCGCAAAAATAGCTGCCATCGGCAACCAAGGCTTTCGACGCGTCAAATTCATAGCCTTCATTTGGCCAGTAACCAACGATCTGACAGCCTTTGGCCAGCAGTTTGTCGTGCAATAACCCCATTGCATCTAAAAACCACTCGCCATAGGTTCCCTGATCGCCCAAGCCAAATAACGCCACGATTTTACCGCTGAGATTGACTTCATCGATGACATCCCAGTTATTGGCCCAATCGGTTTGAATCTCACCAAAATCCCAGGTTGGAATGCCTAAAAACAGAATGCTGTAGTCGGCCATTTTGCTGACAGGCGTATCGGCAAGGTTATGGATCGTGATGAGATCAGCACCCAGAATAGATTGGATTTTTTCCGCTACAATTTCGGTGTAACAGGTGCTGGAGCCGTAAAACAGACCAATTTGCATAATGATTTCCAGACAACAAAATTGATTCCATGTTACAAAAGTGCAGCGCGGATCGCCAACAAAGGTAACAAATTAGTAATGAAACAAGATAATCCTCTGATTGAGCAGTTTTTGGATATGTTATGGCTGGAACGCGGGTTGAGCGATAATACCGTTTCTTCTTACCGCACTGATCTCTATAAGCTGAATGACTGGCTCGACAGCAAGGCTTCTTCTTATCTCACGCTCGATACCTTGTTGCTGCATAACTATCTGGCATGGCGGATCGATCAGGGTTTCAAGGCAACTTCCACCGCGCGCTTGCTCAGTGCGCTGCGCCGTTTTTACCAATTTTTAATTCGCGAGCAGTTACGGGCCGATGACCCGACCGTGGCGTTAGATGCGCCGAAGTTGCCTCTGCGTTTACCGAAAGATATCAGCGAAGAGCAAGTTGATGCGTTGCTGGCGGAACCGCGCGTCCAAGATCCGATCGAGCTGCGTGATAAAGCGATGCTGGAATTGCTTTATGCCACTGGCTTGCGTGTCACTGAATTGGTGAGCCTGCAAATCCATCAGTTGGCATCTAACATGGCGTATGTGCGGGTGACTGGTAAAGGTAATAAAGACCGTCTCGTGCCAACGGGCGAAGAGGCGCAATATTGGATCCAGCGTTTTATGCGCGAAGGGCGTATGACGCTGCTGCATGAGCAATCATCGGATGTGCTGTTTCCCTCTAACCGTGCGCAGCATATGACCCGCCAGACATTCTGGCATCGCATTAAACTCTATGCAGTGCGGGCCAATATTAATTCTGATCTGTCACCGCATACGCTGCGACATGCTTTTGCCACACATTTATTGAATCATGGTGCTGATTTACGTGTTGTGCAGATGCTGCTCGGCCACTCGGATCTGTCGACTACGCAGATCTATACCCATGTAGCGCAGGCACGTTTGCAAGAATTACATCAGGAACATCATCCGCGCGCATAACGCTGGATTAAGTACGAGAGAACATAATGTCGAATAAAACAATCCAAGTATTTTCATTGAGTCTGTTGGCGTTAATGGTGTCATCCGCGATGGCGGAACAAGTTGTTGAGAGCCAGATTGCGGCGGTAACGGTTTACCCTTCCTCGGCCACGGTCACGCGAACGTTTACGGTGGAATTGCCCGCTGGGCCGCAGACAGTTCTGGTCGCTGGCTTGCCATCGACGCTGGATGAAAACTCACTGCGCATCACCGGTAGCGGCGATAAAGGCAGTTCGGTGGCGAGTGTTGAGCTCAAAAATGAGGTACGCAGTGAACTGGTGCTGCCACGTGCAAAAGAGTTACAAGATAAGCTGACCGCGCAATTGGATCAGCAGGCGTTACTGCAAGCCGATGAACTGGCACTGAACACCCAGCAAACCTATCTGCAAAAATTGGCGGAACAAGGCGGTACACCGAAAGCAGAGAAAACTGTCGAGAGTAATTCAGTTGTGCAGTGGCGTGCTGGCTGGCAGACGCTAGGTGCTGGGATGAAAGAAATTGGTGCGGCAAAAGTGACACTGGCACGCGAAATTCGTGCGCTGAAACAGCAAATTGATGTCACGCAGCGCGAGCTGGAGCAGCTCAATAATCGTCAGCAGGACAATAAAGTTGCCGTGGTACATCTGCAATCGGTGGGTGGCAAATTAGCGATGAAGCTGAGTTATCAGCTCAATCAGGCCAGTTGGTATCCGGTTTATGATGCAAATTTAGATACCCAGCAAAGCAAATTGGCCGTCACCCAAGCGGCTTATGTGCAGCAAAATAGCGGCGAAAATTGGGATAATGTTGCGTTAACGCTCTCGACATTACAACCCAGTGCAGCAGTAGAGCCCCCGGCACTTTCCAGCTGGTGGATTGATTATCAACGCCCAGTCCCACGGAACACATTAATGAAATCGGCTGGTGCTGTCGCTGATGCGGCGATGCCGGAAATGATGGTGGCAGCTGCACCAGTAGCCGAGCAGCGGGCGACGGTGATTGATAGCGGATATCATGTTTCTTATCAGATCCCAGGCAAGATCAATGTTAATTCTAGCGAAGAAAAGCAACGGGTCGTCTTGCAACAACAGCAATGGCCAGTGTCGCTGAATTTACAGGCTGTACCGCGTCTGGATCCGCATGCTTATCTGTATGCTAAAGTTGAAAACCCATCTTCCACACCACTGTTGCCGGGCGAATGGTTATTACAACGTGATGGTGTCAGAGTAGGGCGAGTCGATCAGCCTTTGCTGGCCCCGAAAGATCAGATCGCAATGGGTTTTGGTGCCGATGATGCTGTGAAACTGGATTGGCAGACGCTGAAAAATGAAGCGGGTGAGTCGGGAGTGCTGAATAAACAACAAACCCTGCAACGTCATTACCAACTTAAAGTCACCAACGGACACCCGAAACCGATGTCACTGACAGTGTTAGATAGCTGGCCAGTTTCCAAACAGCAAGATATTAAGGTTTCAACGTTAGACGGTACTGTGGCACCGAAAGAGCAAAATGTGAATCAGCAAGCCGGCGTGCAACGGTGGGAATTACCATTGCCAGCCGGTAAAACAGCGACTTTAGACACCGGCTATCAGGTTGCTTACCCGCAAGACAAACAGATCGATAATCTTTGATCCTTGCTAATCAGGCTGCTGCGGGCTAACGTGCCCGCAGATCCTGCTTAAATACTCAGATAATTCATGATGACTTTTAAACTTCGCCGCCGTCCACAAGTCGATGACTCTTTTTTACCTGCCGATATGCCTGCCCGTTTACGCCAGATTTATGCTAGCCGCGGTATCACGAAGGTCGATGAATTAAATCGCTCTGCCGGCAATTTATTAGCGCCACAAGGGCTGAAAGATTTACCACAAGCGCTGGCGTTACTGACTGAGGCTTTGCAGCAACAACAACGGATTATTATCGTCGGCGATTTTGACTGCGATGGTGCCACTAGCACCGCCTTAATGACATTGGCATTACGCGCGATGGGCGCGCAAAACGTCGCCTATTTAGTGCCGAACCGTTTTGAATATGGTTATGGTTTAAGCCCTGAAATTGCCATGCTGGCGGCTCAGCAAAATGCCGAATTACTGATCACAGTAGATAACGGCATTTCTAGTCTGGCGGGTGTCGAAACCGCACGCCAGCAGGGCATGAAGGTATTGATCACCGATCACCATTTACCCGGTACAGAATTGCCGCAAGCCGATGCAATAGTGAATCCGAACCAGCAAGGTTGCGGGTTTGGCTCGGGTAATCTGGCTGGTGTGGGCGTGGCGTTTTATCTGATGGCTGCGCTTAAAAGTCATTTGCAGCAACTTGGTTGGTTTACTCAGCAAAATATTACTGCACCGAATGTCGCTGATTATCTCGATTTGGTGGCGCTCGGTACAGTTGCCGATGTGGTGGCGCTGGATAACAACAATCGCATTTTAGTGCATCAGGGGTTACAGCGTATCCGTGCTGGCAAATGCCGAGCGGGTATTAAGGCGCTGTGTGAAGTGGCCGGGCGCGAACTGTCACTCCTGACCGCCAACGATTTGGGTTATTTCTTGGGCCCGCGTCTGAATGCGGTGGGTCGTCTTGATGACATGACCATGGGCATCGCTTGTCTGCTGTCCAACGATGAAAACATTGCCCGTCATTTGGCATCACAAATGGATGCCTTAAATCAGGAACGCAAAGCCATTGAAGGCAGCATGCAACAAGAAGCGCTGGCAACGCTGTCGCGTTTGAAAGCATTGGAGGGTGAATTACCTGCTGCTTTGGTGTTACATCAAGATGATTGGCATCAAGGGGTTGTCGGTTTAGTTGCCTCTCGTATCAAAGAACAATATCACCGTCCGGTGTTTGCGTTTGCAGAAAGCAGCGATGACGAGCTAAAAGGCTCTGGCCGTTCTATTCCTGGCCTGCATATGCGGGATGCGCTGGAACGTTTAGATCAACTGCATCCAGGGCTGATCAGTAAATATGGCGGCCATGCGATGGCGGCCGGGTTGTCATTACCAAAAACGAGCTTAGAACCTTTCCGAGAAAAATTTACCGCGTTGGTGGCGGAATGGCTTACGCCAGAACAGCTAACGGGGACCGTATTAACCGACGGTGAGTTGCTGGCTCAGGAGTTCTCGCTGGAGATGGTTGAAGCATTGCGTAATGCCGGGCCGTGGGGGCAAGCATTTCCTGAACCTTGCTTCGATGGTGTTTTTCATCTGCGCCACCAAAAGCTGGTGGGGAGCAAACACCTGAAAATGGAAGTTCAGCTACCTAATGGCCCTCGTTTGGATGCGATCGCATTTAATGTTGATTTAAATTGTTGGCCAGATGCTTCTGTAGGGCAGGTGCAATTGGTTTATCGGTTAGATATCAATGAATGGCGTGGACAACGGTCGGTACAATTATTGGTCGAGCAGGTCGTTGCTATTAGGTAAAAAAGCCCCGCAATAAACGGCGGGGAAATCCGGTTTCTACTCTGTCATTGCAAAAAATGCATGAGCTCAAATTAAGCATGGTTCCAAAAATAAAAGCCGACAAACTTTATTGTCGGCTTTTACAATTTTTAGCAACGTTATGCTTGTCAGTTAAAGAATAAAATGTGCCACCTTATTGGTTAAATCAGCGGCGTGCGTTTGCAGTTTATAGGCATCTTTCTGTGTTTGAACCGCGCCATCGGCTAACTCATCGGCTACATCCTTAATTGCCGTAACGTTGGTGGTGATTTCACTGGTGACGTGACTTTGTTCTTCCGCTGCTGTTGCGATCTGGTTTGCCATATCGGAAATAGAGCTGACGGCACGGGTAATTTCTTCTAATGCAGAAGAGGCATCCAGTGCGTCTTTAACGCTGTGTGCCGCCATATCCTGACTGCTCGCCATGATATTCACTGCTTTTTGCGTGGTGCGCTGTAATGTTTCAATAGTGGATTGAATCTCGGTGGTAGAGGCAGCAGTGCGTTGCGACAAGACACGCACTTCATCTGCTACTACGGCAAACCCTCGGCCTTGTTCGCCAGCCCGCGCGGCTTCAATGGCGGCATTTAATGCCAGCAGATTGGTCTGTTCTGCGATGCCCTTGATGGTAGCTAAAATACCGTTGATCTCTTGAGCATGACGATCGAGTTGCGCAATCACTTCTGTAGCTTCCGAAACACCGTCCGCCAGATGACTGATCGATTCCCGGGTTTTATTCACTAATGATTTGCCAGCTTCGCTGCTTTCTGATGATTCAATAGCAGCGGCTGCGGTTTGTTCCGCATTCCCTGCAATTTCTTGCGTGGCTGATGCCATTTCCGTGACAGCAGTTGCCACCATGGTGAGCTCTTGCTGCTGACGACTCAGTTCACTCACCGAGCTTTGACTGCGTTTAAGCCCCTGATCTGCCTCATTATCAATATCACTGGCTAGGGCACGAATATGCGTGATCAATTCATGCAAACTACCAACAAAACGATTGAAGTTAGCGGCTAACAAGCCAATCTCATCTTCATTGTTAAGCGGGATCCGTTTCGTCAAATCTCCTTTACCGTTTGCAATTGTTTGCAGCGCATCCGAGACCGTTTTTAATGGGCGGAAGAGGTGATTGATCCATAAACTCATAACCAGACTGAACACAGCGCCAATAATTAAGGCAATGATAATTTGCTGGAGTAATTTACTGTATAGCGGTGCCATCAACGTGGCTTTATCCAGCGAAAATAAAATGCGCCATTCGGTATTGGGGATCTGTACTGTCAACGCTAGTTTGTCTTTTCCATTGATTTGAATGGCTTGAAATTCATCACCCAGAGAAGATTGTTCCAAAAAAGAAGCGGTAAGATCGGGGGCAATCTCGCTCGCTGACTTCAGGATCCGGTTTTTATCTTTATAAGCGATGACAGTGCTGTCTTTAAGCAGCAGAACTGCTTCTCCATCAGCCTGAAGGTTGAGGCCATTGATATTATTGATAATGTTATCAATATCAATCACACCTGATACCACACCATGAGCGACGGGGCTGGAAAAGGCGACAACCAGTTTTTTCATTGAAGCACTGATGTAGGGGTTGGATAAGGTAGCTTGCCCGGCGGCCTTGGTATCTTTATACCAATCGCGTGTTCTGGGGTCATATCCGGCCCGATCAATGGTTGGGTCGGCATCTACCATTTTGCCGTTTTCATCACCATAAAAGGTGAGGGCAAAATTACCGGATGTTCTGGCTTGCACTAAATGAGTCACTAATTCCGGGCTATCAATATTTTTACTCAAGCCATCAATAATGCTGTGACGTACTTTTATCCAATCGGCAATGCCTCGTGATATTTCAGCACCGACACTTTTCAGATTTAGGTAACTTTGTTGTATGAGCAGTTCTTTTTGTGAATGATAAAACGTAGTGGAAAGCAGAATAATGATGGTCAGAATAGCCAGATTGACCAGCATTAGAATTTTGGCTTTTAACGAATGCTTAAACATAGATAAATATTTTCCTAGGGATAATTCTCCTATAAGCATAGATGGCTTTTGTGAATGAAAATGTTGTTATAGTCAGACTTGTTCTGGTTTAAATAAATTAAAAAGCCAGTATGTTCAAATACTGGCTTTTCTTTACATGCAAGAAATGGTTAGAGAATAAAATGTGCAACCTTGCTATTCAGATCATCAGCTTGACGTTGCAGTTTATGTGCATCATCTTCTGCCTGAATCGCACCGCTGGCGACTTCATCTGCTACGTCTTTGATGGCGGTAACATTGGTGGTAATTTCACCGGTCACATGGCTTTGCTCTTCAGCTGCCGTCGCGATTTGATTGGCCATATCAGAAATAGAACTTACCGCTTGGGTGATTTCTTCCAATGCAGAAGAGGCATCTAGTGCGTCCTGCACACTGTGCGCGGCCATATCACTGCTTTTTTCCATCATGTTGACGGCTTTCTGCGTAGTGCGTTGCAGCGTTTCAATGGTGGATTGAATTTCAGTGGTGGATGCGGCTGTACGTTGTGATAACACCCGCACTTCATCTGCTACTACCGCAAAGCCACGGCCTTGCTCACCGGCACGAGCCGCTTCAATAGCAGCATTGAGTGCCAATAAGTTGGTTTGTTCGGCAATACCCTTGATTGTGGCCAGAATACCGTTGATTTCTTGCGCATGGCGATCCAGTTGCGCAATAACATCGGTCGCTTCAGAAACCCCATCTGCCAGATGACGGATAGATTCACGAGTTTTATTAACTAAAGATTTACCTGCTTCACTGCTTTCGGCAGATTGAATCGCAGCGGCTGCAGTTTGTTCGGCATTATTGGCAATTTCCTGTGTTGCAGAGGCCATTTCAGTGACAGCGGTTGCTACCATCGCAATTTCTTGCTGCTGACGACCTAATTCCTGCACTGAAGTTTTAGTGCGACGTAAACCTTGAGATGCTTCATCACCAATATCTTTGGCCTGATGACGAACATGCGCGATCAATTGATGTAGGCTGTCGACAAACTTATTGAAGTTAGCCGCTAATTGCCCAACTTCATCACGGTTGCTCAGTGGAATACGCTGTGTCAGATCACCGTTACCATCGGCTATCTTAGCCAGTGCTTGTGAAACGACGGCTAACGGACGGAACAAGGCATTACACATCAGTGCAAAGCCACCTAAGGAAATTAACAGAACAACCAGCAATACGCCGATACTGGTCCACATCTGTGTATACAGGGGGGCAGTGACTTTGTCGTTATCCAGCACTAACACCAAAAGCTGATTCTGACCGCTTACCGGTGAGACATAAACGCGTTCGGTTCGGTTATTGTGTTGAACCAAACGGAATTGACCTGCTTTCATACTGCTTAGACTGGCGAAATCCAGTTCAGGGTATAATTTGCTGATTGGTTGCGATAACTGTTCTTTCTCAGTATGAACCAGAATGATGCCATTGTTATTGATTAAAAACGCACTGCCATCACCAGGCAATTGTACTTTACTCAACTGGTTCAGCAGTTCAGTTACCGTTACATCAACCCCCAAAATTGCGGAGGTCTTGCCATTTTGTTGTACGGCTTTACCCAGTGATACCACAAATTGTCCGGTTGCAGCGGCAATAGATGGTGGCGATACATAGACTTCAGCTGGGTTGGCTTGTGCTTTTTGATACCAATCCCACTTGCGTGGGTCATCATTGCCTGGCGGTAACACCACACCATTGGCATTTAATTGACTACCATCCGGGCGGGCATAAAACACGTTATCAAACTCACCGGAAAGACGTGTTTGTTGTAGCCCTTTTACGATTTCAATGTCGTTGGTCGGATCAGCCTGAAATGCTTTTATCGCGGAACCTTTGCTGTTAAACCAGTAATTAACACTGGCTGCAAAGGTGTTTCCCAAATCATCAACCTGCTGGCTTAGATTTGTTTCTAAACGCGATTTGGCTGCTAAATAAGTTTCAGTCGTTAATATCACACCCACCAGTAAGATAGCTGCACTGGCTGCGATGGATAGTTTGTTTTTCAGCGACATTGTGTTCATTGCGTTTCACGCCCCCAGACAAAAAGAAAGGATTAGTATTTTTATTGTTTTATAAAACCAGCTCTATTGTAGCTTACATTCATACTTCCTAATCAAAAGTTGTGCCGCAATCTACCTGATCCTATTAATAAAGCTAGTTGATGTGCGCTCAAGCGTTGCTTTTGAAACCAGTAATCGATCTGATGCGTGGCATTGATCACATTAACCCTGTTTATTACGCGACCTATCCGCTAAAATACGCCGTTTTTCCTATAACCCGACCAAAGAGAGAATCCCTTCAATGTTTGAAGTGAATCCAGTATTAAATAAGCTCAAGGAGTTGTCTGAACGGACTGAACTCCTGAGGGGGTACCTTTGACTACGACGCTAAGAAAGAGCGTTTAGAAGAAGTCAGTGCCGAATTAGAACAACCTGATGTTTGGAATGAGCCAGAGAAGGCACAAGCATTGGGTAAAGAGCGTTCTGCGCTGGAAGGCGTAGTAGCGACCATTGACGCACTGACTCAAGGGTCAGAAGATGTGGAAATGCTCGTTTCATTGGCGGTGGAAGGTGAAGATGAAGAAACCTTCCATGAAGCCGAAACCGAGCTGGATGCACTGGAAAAGAAACTGGTCGATCTTGAATTCCGTCGCATGTTTTCTGGTCAGCATGACGCTTCCGACTGTTACATGGATATTCAATCTGGCTCCGGTGGTACGGAAGCGCAAGATTGGGCCGACATGGTGCTGCGTATGTACCTGCGTTGGGGCGAAGCACATGGCTATAAACCAGAACTGATCGAATGTTCCGATGGTGATGTCGCGGGTATTAAATCGGCCACCATCAAGTTTACCGGCGAATATGCGTTTGGCTGGTTGCGTACTGAAACTGGCGTGCATCGTCTGGTACGTAAGAGCCCGTTCGATTCTGGTGGTCGTCGTCATACTTCATTCTGTTCTGCTTTCGTTTATCCAGAAATTGATGAAGATGTAGAAATCGAGATCAATCCGGCCGATCTGCGTATCGACGTTTACCGCGCTTCGGGTGCGGGTGGTCAGCACGTTAACCGAACTGAATCTGCGGTGCGTATTACCCACATTCCAACTAATACTGTGACTCAGTGTCAGAACGATCGTTCCCAGCATAAGAATAAAGATCAGGCGATGAAACAGCTCAAAGCCAAACTGTATGAATTGGAAATGATGAAACAGAACGCCGAGAAACAGGCGCTGGAAGAGACTAAATCCGACATCGGTTGGGGTAGTCAGATCCGTTCTTATGTATTAGACGATTCGCGTATTAAAGACTTACGGACTGGGGTGGAAACACGCAACACCCAATCGGTACTCGATGGCGATCTGGACAAATTTATTGAAGCCAGCCTGAAATCAGGGCTGTAATCCAAGCAGGAATCATCATGTCAGAACAAAACCAAACCCCAGAAACTGAACTAGACGTTCAAGAATTTAACAACGAAATGACGCAACGCCGTTCAAAATTGGCGGAACTGCGTACTAAAGGTAATCCGTTCCCGAACGATTTCCGTCGTGAACAGATCGCATCAGATATTCACTCTGCTTTCGGTGACAAAACCAAAGAAGAGTTAGAAGCTGAAAAACATTTCGTGAAAATTGCGGGCCGTATCATGACGCGCCGTATCATGGGTAAAGCCGCATTTGCTACTTTGCAAGATATGGGTGGCAAGGTTCAGATCTACGTGACCCGTGATGATCTGCCGGAAGGTTTCTATAACGAACAGTTCAAAAAATGGGACTTGGGCGATATCGTTGGCGTGGAAGGTTACATGTTCCGCACCAATACCGGTGAATTGTCTGTGCACACCACCGGCATTCGTCTGTTGACCAAAGCCCTGCGCCCACTGCCAGAAAAACATAAAGGTTTGACTGACCAGGAAGCGCGCTGCCGTCAGCGTTACCTCGATCTGATCGCCAATGAAGAATCACGTCGTACCTTTCAGATCCGTAATCAGGTGATGAACGGTATCCGTAACTTCCTGAACAACAAAAACTTCATGGAAGTGGAAACCCCAATGATGCAGGTGATCCCAGGCGGCGCGTCTGCACGTCCGTTTGTGACCCACCACAATGCACTGGATATCGATATGTACCTGCGTATCGCACCAGAGCTGTATCTGAAACGTCTGGTGGTGGGTGGCTTCGAGCGTGTGTACGAAGTGAACCGTAACTTCCGTAACGAAGGTATCTCTGTTCGTCATAACCCAGAATTCACCATGCTGGAATTCTACATGGCGTATGCCGATTACAACGATCTGATGGATCTGACCGAAGAGATGCTGCGTACTCTGGCGCAAGACATCCACGGCACCACCAAGATCCGTTATGCGAAAGAAGGCGAAGAAGGCATTGAAATCGACTTCGGCCAGCCATTTGCGCGCATGACCATGGTTGAGTCTATTCTGAAATACGGCAACGACGTTAAAGCAGAAGAGCTGACTACTTTGGAAGGCGCGATTGCAGTCGCTAAGCGTCACCATGTTGAGCTGATGAAGAGCTGGGAACTGGGCCATGTGATCACCGCGATTTTCGAAGAAACTGCAGAACACATGCTGTTACAGCCAACCTTTATCACTGAATACCCGGCAGCGGTATCACCTCTGGCGCGTCGTAACGACAATAACCCAGATGTGACCGACCGTTTTGAATTCTTCATCGGTGGCCGTGAACTGGCGAACGGCTTCTCTGAGCTGAACGATGCGGAAGATCAGGCAGAACGCTTCCAGGCACAGGTTGCCCAGAAAGAAGCGGGTGATGATGAAGCGATGTTCTACGACGCTGACTTCGTTACCGCTCTGGAACACGGTATGCCACCAACAGCGGGTCAGGGTATCGGTATCGACCGTCTGGTGATGTTGTTCACCAACAGCCACACTATCCGCGATGTCATTTTGTTCCCGGCTTTGCGCCCGAACAACAACAAATAATCCGGAAGAATATAAGCGGCTCCGGTTTCGGGGCCGTTTTTTTATAAGGTAAGTAAAAGTGCTTAGTACCAATAACATCACTATGCAGTTTGGCAGTAAGCCACTGTTTGAAAACATCTCCGTCAAATTTGGCGGTGGCAATCGCTACGGTCTGATCGGCGCCAACGGTTGCGGTAAATCAACCTTCATGAAAATCATGGGTGGCGATTTAGACCCGACTGCGGGCAACGTAGCGCTTGATCCGAACGAACGCATCGGTAAGTTGCGCCAAGATCAGTTTGCGTATGAAGATATGCGCGTGCTTGACGTGGTCATGATGGGCCACACTGAGTTGTGGGAAGCGATCCGTGAGCGCGATGCTATTTACGCGAACATGGAAGCCACCGATGATGACTACATGCGAGCTGCGGAACTGGAAGGCAAAGTGGCTGAATATGACGGTTACACTGCCGAAGCGCGCGCTGGCGAGCTGCTGCTGGGTGTCGGTATTCCGGTTGAACAGCATACTGGCCTGATGAACGCGGTTGCTCCAGGCTGGAAACTGCGTGTGCTGTTGGCGCAAGCCCTGTTCTCTAACCCTGACATTCTGTTGCTCGACGAACCAACCAACAACTTGGATATCAATACTATCCGTTGGTTGGAAGATACGTTGAATGCGCGTGAAAGTACCATGGTTATCATTTCGCATGACCGTCACTTCCTGAACATGGTCTGTACCCACATGGCCGATCTGGATTACGGCGAACTGCGCGTGTATCCGGGTAACTATGACGAATACATGTCTGCTGCAACCCAAGCGCGTGAGCGTCTGTTGTCTGATAATGCGAAGAAGAAAGCACAAATTGCTGACCTGCAATCATTCGTCAGCCGCTTTAGTGCCAACGCCTCTAAATCACGTCAGGCGACGTCACGTCTGAAGCAGATCGATAAGATCAAGATTGAAGAAGTAAAAGCATCCAGCCGTCAAAATCCGTTCATCCGTTTTGAACAAGATAAGAAGCTATATCGCAACATTCTGGAAATCGAAAACCTGAGCAAAGGCTATGACAATGGCCCATTGTTTAAAGGTTTTAACCTGATGGTTGAAGTCGGTGAGAAGATCGCGGTGCTGGGTACCAACGGTATCGGTAAAACCACGCTGATCAAAACACTGGTTGGTGAGCTGGCCCCTGACACGGGTTCGGTAAAATGGTCTGAAAATGCCAAGATCGGTTACTATTCGCAGGATCATGCGGAAGATTTTGACAATGATCTGACTGTATTTGACTGGATGTATCAGTGGAAACAAGAAAACGATGACGAACAGGCGATTCGTAGCGTGTTGGGGCGTTTGCTGTTCAACCAAGACGACATTCGTAAGCAAGTCAAAGTGCTGTCGGGTGGTGAAAAAGGCCGTATGTTGTTTGGTAAGCTGATGTTGCAGAAACCGAACATTCTGGTGATGGACGAGCCAACTAACCACTTGGATATGGAATCGATCGAATCACTGAACATGGCGCTGGAAATGTATCCGGGCACGCTGATTTTCGTATCGCATGACCGTGAGTTTGTAAGCTCATTGGCCGGCCGTATTTTGGAAATTACCCCAGAGAAGATCATCGACTTCGGTGGTAACTACGAAGATTATCTGCGTAGTCAGGGTATTGAATAAGTAACCCAGCATATCGGATATCAAAAAGCCCGTAGCGTTAACTACGGGCTTTTTTTATGCTGATTCAGTGGGGCGGACAACAGGAATAATTTCCCCGACACGCCGTAAACTCATCCCTGAGGGCTCCGCTGCGCCATCCATGGCGCAGAGGGTCGGTAAATTTTTCCTGTTATCCTTCCAGCAAATCGATAAGTTGATACTTATCGAACTACCGTTCCCCATAAATCATATTCATCTGAATTGTCGATGGTCACTTTCACGATATCACCTGGTTTCAGGCTGGTTTCACCGTTTAAGTAAACTACACCATCAATTTCCGGTGCATCCGCGAAGCTGCGACCAATAGCGCCTTCTTCATCCACTTCGTCGACGATCACATCCAATTGACGGCCCACTTTGGCAGCCAATCGGCGTGCAGAAATTTTCTGCTGTAATTCCATGAAGCGATGGAAGCGTTCTTCCTGAATCTCTTCCGGTACTGGATCGGGCAATTCGTTAGCTTTTGCGCCATCGACTGGGCTGTATTTGAAACAACCGACACGATCTAACTCAGCTTTTTCTAAGAAATCGAGCAGCATCTGGAAGTCTTCTTCGGTTTCACCCGGGAAGCCGACAATGAAGGTTGAACGCAGTGTCAGATCTGGGCAGATGCGGCGCCATTCCTGAATACGCTCTAATGTGCGTTCAATTGCACCCGGACGTTTCATCAGTTTCAGGATGCGTGGGCTGGCATGCTGTAGCGGGATATCCAGATACGGCAAGATCTTACCTTCCGCCATCAACGGGATCACATCATCCACATGCGGATAAGGGTAAACATAATGTAGACGTACCCACATGCCCATTTTTGATAATTCTTCACACAGACCCAGCATGCTGGTTTTCACTGGTGAGCCTTCGTAAAAGCCAGTGCGGTGTTTCAAATCAGCACCGTAGGCTGAGGTATCTTGAGAGATCACCAGAATTTCTTTCACGCCGGCATTTTTCAGACGTTTCGCTTCACCCAGCACTTCGCCAATCGCTCGGCTGTCGAGATCGCCACGCATTGATGGAATGATGCAGAATGTACAGCGGTGATTACAGCCTTCAGAGATTTTCAGATAGGCGTAATGTTTCGGTGTCAGCTTAACACCTTGTTCTGGCACTAAGCTCAGGAACGGGTTGTGTTCAGGTTTAGCTGCATATTTATGAACGTGACTTAATACTTGTTCATAAGCGTGCGGGCCGGAAATTTCCAGTACTTTGGGGTGCACTTCACGGATCTGATCTTCTTTTGCGCCCAGACAACCGGTGACGATCACCTTGCCGTTTTCCTGCAACGCTTCGCCAATCACTTCCAATGACTCTTGCACAGCGCTGTCGATGAAACCACAGGTGTTCACAATCACTAATTCGGCATTGTCGTAGTTATTCACCACGTCATAACCTTCAGTGCGTAACTGGGTCAGAATGCGTTCGGCATCGACCAGATTTTTTGGGCAACCAAGAGAGATAAAACCGACTTTAGGTGCCAGTGCTTTTTGATTCATATCGTTCAATTAATGCTCAATTTCTGCTGTTGAGAAAACCGGCGCATGATAGCTTTTTAGGCAATGGAATACATCACTTAATTGTTGTCAGAAAGTAAAAAATGGGTGCGGTTTTATTAGGAGTTCAATACAGCAATCGTCAAGTTAGACAACACTTATGGCGATACCGCATAACGTAAAGTATGAATCATCGCGGAAATTCTTGGCATAAAGCGCCAATGCACAGGTTGTTTCGAAGTCTGAAAACAGGGTGGGTTCTCGCGACAGGTTATCCATCACTTGCCAAAGCAGAAAATCAACCTAATTTCTGTCCGGTATTAGTTGATCACTATAACTATAATTCAAATATGAATGGCTTTTAACTAGAACGGCTATCCATGCTCATGCATTTGATATAAATACTTAACTTAGCAATAAGGAACAGTCGTGATGAAATTCTCTGAATGCCATAAATACTTCCATAGGATCAGTAAACTGATCGTCGCTGTCAGTGTGGCTTTTGGTTGTGTCAGCCCCGTATTTTCCTCAGAAGCTGTAATTCGTTACTTTCCTTCTGGAACCATCTACGAATATAGATGGAAACTTTTGGAATTAGCATTGGCTCATACCAACGATATGGCGAAACCGCTTCAGCTTGTGCCTTTCACCGAGAATGTGACACAAAACCGAGGGATCTCTTTGTTGGAAGCAGGGGATATTGATGTCATCGCATTAGGGACGAACGCAGAACGCGAGGCACAGTTATTACCCATAAAGATAGATATTTTACGGGGTATTGTCGGTTTCAGATTGTTAGTTATTCGAGCCGCTGATCAAGAACGTATTACACAGATGGATGATATATCCCTGCGGAAACAACTGATGTTTGGTCTTAATAGTCAGTGGGCAGACCTTCCCATTATGAGAGCAAACGGATTTTCAGTTGTTACCTCTTCTGATTATGAAAATTTATTTGTGATGTTGGCTGCCAACCGGTTTGATGCATTTCCGCGGGGTCTTAATGAGGCGCGACGAGAATTAGATGAGCGTAAACAAAATTATCCCCAATTGGCAATTGAGAAATCTAAAGCACTTTATTTCCCTTACCCAGTTTATTTTTGGGTGAACAAAAACAATGTGGCACTCGCTAAAAGAATAGAACTTGGGCTAAATCGTTCATTAGCTGATGGATCTTTCCGTAAATTATTCGAAAGTTATCATGCCGCAGAGATCACAGCGTTAAAAAAAGAGAAGCGTAAAGTGATCCTGCTGGATAACACTATCTTACCTGCGGGTAATGCAAAACCGGATACGAGTTGGTGGTGGCCTAAATCCAAATACTGATCTTCGTCATTCATAATTAGGGATGTTTTGAAATGGAGAAACAATGACGAGTTCAACGCAAACACTGTCACGGCGGCTACTTTACACCATGCTCCCATGGTATCTACTGCTTGCTATCAGTGTGACCGGAGTACAGCTTGTTATCCAATATTTCACGGTTGATCATGCTATCGGTAGCGATTTGGCATCATTAGGTCGTACCGTCGAGCCGGGCATAACTGAAGCAGTATGGGAGTTAGATTCAGGACGACTCTCTTTATCGGCAAAAGGTGTGAGACAAAACGAGATCGTCACGGGTGTACTTATCCAGAATGATAAGGGCGATATTCTCGTCAGTGATGGCGACATTCCCGCACAACAAAAACAATCAACAAATATATTATCCGGTCCATATCGGCAACAAGTAGTGTCACTTTTCCACCAATCATCGAATGGTTCTCGAGATTTGATTGGTTATTTGGATTTGTACTCCAGCCGGAGTGTCTTGTGGGATCGCATCAAATACAGTCTTTCGGTGATGCTATTAAGTTCCGTTATCGTCACCACCTGTCTATGGCTTATTTTTTCCTGGGCAATTCGTTTTCGATTATCTGATAGCGTAACTCAGATGGCTAAAACCGTTGCGGGTTGGCAATATAAGCCCAGAGACATACGAGTCGAAAAGATTGAATATCCATATCAGGATGAACTGGGGGCACTCGTTGATGTGCTGAATGATAGTCAGTCACAACTTTTTGAGTCGATACAAAAACTCAATGCGGTAAATCTAAATCTTGAGCAAATTGTCGCCGAACGAACACAAGAGCTTCTGCTTGCTAAAGACTCGGCTGAGCATGCCAATCTCGCAAAAAGTCAATTTTTAGCGAATATGAGTCATGAAATCCGTACGCCGATGAATGCTATTTTGGGCATGCTATATCTTGCCCTGAAGAGCGATTTACCGTCCAGCTTGCATAACTACCTTTCAAAAGCACAAGGTGCTGCACATTCTTTGCTCGGTATTATCAACGATATTCTCGATTTTTCTAAAATCGAGGCAGGTAAGCTTGAATTGGAATGTATTGAATTCAGCCTTGATAGTGTATTGGAGCAACTGACTGATGCAATCAGTTACCAGGCCGAACATAAGGGGATTGAGTTTCTTATTCGCTACGATACAGCTATTCCGTCGATTTTACTGGGTGATCCACTCCGCCTTGGTCAGGTGTTGCTGAATTTATGTGGCAATGCGGTGAAATTTACTGAGCAAGGGGAGGTAGAGCTGGCTTTTCATGCGCTTTCTATCACCGATACCGAGTTAAATATTCAGGTCAATGTTCGGGATACGGGCATTGGGATGTTGCCTGAACAACAAAATAAATTATTCCAGAAATTTACTCAGGCAGATCAATCAACAACCCGTCACTATGGCGGTACCGGGTTAGGTTTGGCTATTTGCAAAAATCTGGTTGAGTTGATGGGCGGGACAATATGGATCGAAAATTCACAATTGCAGAAAGGAACCACGATCTGTTTTACCGCTCAACTTAAAATTGCACAACAAGTAAAGTCGCGTCGTCATGCACTACTGGAACAAGCAGGCCCATTACTCAACGGCATTCGGGTATTAGTGGTTGATGACAATGAAATGTCGCGGGACATATTGGCCGGTATGCTGAGCTATTTCGGTGTGATTGTTAGTGTGGCGCATAACGGATCTGCCGCATTAGCGGTGTTGCAGACTGAGAATGAAAAACCGTTTGATATCGTGTTAATGGATTGGAAAATGCCCGGTATGAACGGGGATGAAGCGGCACAACGTATTCATAGCGAGATAGTTCACCAGCCTAAAATTGTCATGGTGACTGCGTATGGCCGTGAGGATGTTATTCGGCTGGCAGAGCAAGCCGGTGTTGATGGTTTTCTCATTAAGCCTGTTTCACCGTCTACGTTGCTTGACACCATTCTGTCTGTTCTCGGGCGGGGGCGAATTTTGGGAGCCCAAGATCCTCTACCGCAAAGAGCAGACACATTAATGAGTAATAATTTGGCAGGCATTCGTTTATTGCTGGTTGAGGATAATGATATTAACCGTGAATTTGCAGCTGAATTACTACGTAGCCAAGGGATCGTGGTTGATGAAGCACTCAACGGGGAAGAGGCGGTATATAAAGTTCAACGCCAGAACTATGATGGTGTATTGATGGATATCCAGATGCCGGTCATGGATGGCTTAGAGGCTGCTCAACACATCCGGGCTTTGGCTAAAATGCCTAATGGTGAGCGTTTTGCTTCATTACCCATTATCGCGATGACCGCATTGGCGATGGCACAAGATGTGGAAAAAAGTCTGGCAGCTGGTATGAACGATCATATAACCAAACCGATGGATCCAGATCGTCTGATGTCATCCTTGGCCAAATGGGTGCATAGCGCCTCATCGTCCGGAACTGAAGCCGTTTTGAACTCAGTCACTCATCCTATACAAAAATACTCTCATGATTTACAACAGGTAACGAGTCTTGATGTCTTGCAGGGTATCCGTCGCATTGGTGGTAAAGAAGAGGCCTATCGCAAACAACTCAGTCGGTTTCGGGAACATTATGCCGATGCTGATATCCGGTTGCAGGAGCTTATTGCTGATGGAACGCAGAAGGCGGAGGATTATTGCCATGCGCTTAAAGGTGTTTCTGGCAATATTGGCGCTGTACGTCTTTTTGACTCGGTAAGTCGAATCGATGCCCAACTCAAACAAGGTCAGCAGCCTGAGCCTTCACAACTGAAAGTCATGCAACAACAGCTACGGCAAGTCATGAAGGACATTGATAGTTTAGCTAAACCGACAGCAGTGATACCCGTTCAAAATACCAACAATCTCAGCCGAGATGAGATTCTGAGACGGTTAGATAAATTAGCCTATGCACTGGAATATGATTTAGGTGCCGCAGAGCCATTATTAACTGAACTGCAAACCAGTTTATTTGGTTATGAAGTTGAATCATTGGTTGATGATATTGTCGCCAAGACCGATATTTTTGCGATCGATGAAGCATTGGCCTTGTTAACGACATTGCGTAGTCGATTGCAGCCAGAAGACATGGGTGATGTGCTAAACAACAGCGGTGATAAATATGAATGAGCACTCGAATAAACGCCCCAGGATCCTCATTGTGGATGATGTTAATGAAAATCTGCATGCATTAATGAATATTCTGCGAGATGACTATGTTATTTCTGCTGCCACCAGTGGGGAAAAAGCACTGGAAATAGCACAACGCCAGCCACAACCGGAACTGATCTTACTGGATATAAAGATGCCCGGCATGGATGGTTATTCTGTTCTTGCCAGACTTAAAGCTGAACCAGCTACCGCCGATATTCCGGTTATTTTTGTCACAGCACTATCTGAAGCCATTGATGAAGAAAGAGGACTTAAACTGGGTGTTGCTGATTACATTACCAAGCCGGTTAATGCTGAATTATTGCGTCTACGTGTGCAAAATCAACTGGAGCTAAAAAGGTATCGCAAAACGCCTATATTGTTGGATGCAATGAGACGTCTTCCGCCTGGTGAAGTTCCGACACTCTTAGTCGTCGATGATGTTCCCGAAAATATCCATGCGCTGTTAGAAGTTCTGAAAGATGACTATAGGATCATGGTCGCTAATAATGGACGTAAAGCGATTGAACTGGCACAAGGCGCTATGCCGCCAGACCTTATTTTGCTCGACATCATGATGCCGGATATAGATGGTGTGGAAGTTTGTCGTCAGATCAAAATGACGCCAGCGGGCAATCGGATCCCGATCATTTTCATTACGGTCGTTGATTCCTCAGAAGACAAGGTGCACGGGTTCGACGTTGGCGCCGCTGATTACATCACCAAACCGTTTGAAATTGAGGAGGTCCGGGCTCGAATTCGCACCCATCTTGAACTTAGTCGATTAAGAGGTTTTCTTGAACAGCTGGTGGCGCAACGTACCGCCTTGCTGGAGAAAAGTGAGGAAAAATACCGCACTCTTGCTGACTATTCGCCTAACTGGGAATACTGGTTAGCACAGGATGGCAGTTATCTTTATGTTTCACCCGCCTGTGCCGATATTTCCGGCTATACCCCGGCAGATTTTTTTGCTGATGCCCATTTGATGGATAAAATTATTTATCCGGAAGATCTTCCTGCTTGGCATAGGTGTGGCCCAACAAATTGTGCGGATAAGAATAAACAAACACCTTTGATTTTTCGCATCCGCCGACAGGATGGTGCTGAACGCTGGATTGAGCATGTATGTCTGTTTGTTTACGATGCGATGGGGAACCATACCGGATGTCGAGGTACTCATCGTGATATCACTGAGCGACGCCGAGCGGAAGAAAACCTCCATTTAGCGGCTGCGGTGCTTGAAAACACGACGGAAGGGGTCGTTATCACAGATACGCAAAATCATATCCTGAGTGTCAACCATGCCTTTACCGAAATTACCGGATTTAGTGCGCAAGAAGTTATAGGGTGTAACCCTGGTTTGCTGAGATCTGGTCGGCATGAACGTGATTTTTATCAGACAATGTGGCGAGCTATCGATACAACTGGTGCATGGCAAGGTGAAATCTGGAACCGGCATAAAAATGGTTCGATTTTCCCTGCGCTGTTTAATATCAGTGTGATCCGCAATGCACAGGGTATACGCACACACCATATTGCTGTTTTTTCAGATCTGAGTCAGATCAAACGAACAGAGCAAAAACTCGATTTTCTCGTTCATCGCGATCCGTTAACCGAATTACCCAATCGTGTACTTTTTCATGAACTATTATTTCATGCCATTCAGCAAAACGAGCAAAACCGTACCCGGTTTGCGCTGTTATTTTTCGATCTCGTTAATTTTAAAATGATCAACGAAAGCTTGGGGCCGAGTCTAGGCGATAAGTTATTGATTGAAGTAGCTCATCGACTAAGAGAGCTGTTACCAAATGTGAATGCCATTGCTCGCGTGGGTGGCGATGTATTTAATATCATTCTTGAACAAAATGAACATGTTCTTGGTCCTGATTTGGTGGCCCAACAGATCATTGACGCATTTAATGAACCGTTCAATGTAGATGGTCATCAGGTTTATAGCGGAGTGAATATAGGCATTGCGCTGTACCCGGAAGATGGCTTGGATGCAGAAAGTTTGCAATCCCATGGCGATGCTGCTCTTCATCAAGCTAAATCACAAGGCCGTGGTCTGCTGCGGTTTTTTTCACCTGAAATGACCAGTCTAGCTAAGGCTCGATTGACGCTGGAAGCGGATTTAAGACGAGCAATAAAAGAAAATGAACTGCGGTTGTTTTATCAGCCACAAATCGATCTGGTTAATGGCCAGATTGTTGGGTTCGAAGCGTTAGTCCGCTGGCAGCACCCTAGTCGGGGTATGATCCCGCCATCTAGCTTTATTCCCTTAGCCGAAGAATGCGGGCTGATTGTTCCGCTCGGTGAATGGGTGTTGAAAACAGCTTGTTATCAAATTAAAACATGGTCGCTATCCCGACCAACTCTTGGGTTCATCGCCGTTAATGTTTCTGCCGTTCAATTAGGCCGAGGCGATTTTGCCACCATGGTTAAAAAAATCATTATTGAAACTGGCATTCAACCCGAAAGTTTGGAACTAGAAATCACGGAAAGCTCTGTCATGTCTAATCTGACGAGCGCTATCAAATCGCTTAGTGAGTTGAAGGCATTAGGCGTTTGCCTGTCAATTGATGATTTTGGAACAGGTTATTCTTCACTGGCTTACCTTCAACAACTGGCTGTGCATAAGCTCAAGATTGATATCTCGTTTGTGCGAAAAATATTGGTGAACAGTGGTGATGCCTCGATCGTTCAAGCAGTTATTGCGTTGGGTCATAGCCTAGGTCTGGAAATAATTGCGGAAGGGGTAGAGGAATTGGCTCAGGCAAAATATCTGCGCTTCCTGCAATGTGATTTTATGCAAGGCTATTTGGTTAGTAAACCCTTGCCAGTTAATGAAATTGAGGCGTTTTTGAACAGTTATGAACCACTAGCGATCCCAATAAATGATGAGGGCTCCTGCACGGTGTAATTCGTTAATGATGGACCGAATGTGTTATCCGCATTGATGCGTTCATTACGCCGAGAAAACTATCGTATATTGACCGCTGCAAATGGGGAAACAGCATTGCAGCTATTGGCTGACAATCAGGTCGGTGTGATTATTTGCGATCAACGAATGCCTGGAATGACGGGTATTGAATTCCTAGCTCGTGCGCGCGTTATCCACCCTAGTGTGGTTCGGATTGTTCTCAGTGGTTACAGTAATGTTGATAGCATCGCAGAATCTATCAATCGTAGCGAAATATACCGTTTTCTGACAAAACCTTGGGATGATACGGAATTAAAAGAGGTTATTCGCGAAGCCTTTCGTTATTACGAGGTCTTACAGTCGAAAATATTGCAATATTCAGTTTTAAACGCATATGTGGCAACAAGCACAACAACGCTTGGATCAACAAGTTGACTAGCATTTCAGGCAGAAAAAGCCGCTGTGATTGCTGAATACCGTCACAATACAATTACTTCAGTAAGTTGCTCACACCGCGCTCAAGTAGAGAGGAAAAAATCACATTCCTAATATATAAATAGATCATGTCTGTTGTTATCGGACTAGGTTTTCTATCGATTAAAACAAACATGGCAGAGTGTATATGGCGGAAATAACACCTTATTCTGCATTTCGGGATGAAAAACATTCCAGAGAAGTCAGCGAAGCTCGTTTCAAAAAGCTATTCGACGAAGCCGATGCCATGTCCATTCAAGGATATTTGCCAAACGGCACGGTGGTTTACTGGAACCAAGCATCAGAAAAAATTTACGGTTATACCGCTGAAGAAGCGCTGGGCGGCAATCTGTTAGATCTCATCATTCCGGCAGATATTCGACAGGAAGTTGAAGGCGCTGTGAGCTGGATGTTTGAATCAGGGCAGGGTATTCCCGCTGGTCGCTTAGAATTGAGACACAAGAATGGGCATGCCGTTCATGTGCATTCCAGTCACACTGTTATTGCAATCCCCAATCATCCGCCCGTACTGTTTTGTATGGATGCGGATATGAGCAGCCTTGTTCGTGCTGAAGCGGAATTACGTATTGCAGCTGCAGCTTTTGAATCCCAGCAAGGTATGTTTATTACCGATGCGCAGGGCGTCATTCTGCGCGTTAATCAGGCATTCACGTTGACGACGGGGTACTCAGCGGAAGAAGCCGTAGGGCAGACACCAAGGCTCATTCGTTCTGATTATCATCCGGCTGCGTATTATGAAGCGATGTGGCAGAGTTTACTGGATAGCGGCTTTTGGCAAGGTGAGATATGGAATAGACGAAAGAGTGGTGAGGTCTATGCTAATTGGATCACTATAACTGCAGTACGGGATGAAAAAGGAGAAATTACCCACTACGTCTGTTCCCAAATTGATATCACGCAGCGTAAAGATGCCGAAGCACAGATCATGCATCTGGCGTTCTATGACCCGCTGACCCGATTACCCAATCGTCGCTTATTACTCGATCGATTACAGCAAGCCATTGCTGCTAGTGCCCGCAATCAAAGCGTGGGCGCTTTACTGTTTATTGATTTAGATAATTTCAAAACGCTCAATGACACGTTAGGCCATGATATCGGTGACCGACTGTTGCAACAGGTGGCGGAGCGCTTAACTGCCTGTATCCGAAAAAATGATACCGTCGCGCGCTTAGGCGGGGATGAATTTCTGGTGATGCTGGAAGATCTTTCTCAGAGTCAGCCGGAAGCAGCCACCCAAGCCGAAGCGGCAGGCCGGAAAATATTGGAGGCGTTGAATCAGATTTATCAAATTGATAATCATAAATATCTGGGCAGCGTGAGTATCGGCATTACATTATTTTCCCGGCAGGCTAATGTTGATGAATTACTGAAACAAGCCGATTTAGCGATGTATGAAGCAAAGTCATCAGGTCGGAATTCGCTGCGATTTTTTGATCTGGAAATGCAAAAAGCCGTCACATTACGTGCTGAATTGTTAAATGGTTTGCAAGAGGCATTACGTGAGCAGCAGTTCCGGTTGTATTACCAACCTCAGGTTAATCATGAAGGGCACATTACCGGTGCTGAAGCGTTAGTCAGATGGGAGCGCCCTGGCGTTGGGCTTGTTTCACCAGTCGAATTTATTCCTGTGGCAGAAGAATCGGGTTTGATCAAACCTCTGGGGTTCTGGGTGTTGGAAACCGCCTGTTCTCAACTGGCAGATTGGGCATTAAAACCTGAAAGTGCAGCACTGACATTATCGGTGAATGTCAGCCCTGTTCAGTTCAACTGCGCTGATTTTGTTGAACAAGTGCTGGAAATTTTGCATAAAACGGGTGCTAACGCGCAACAATTGAAACTGGAGTTGACCGAAAGTCTGTTAGTCGAGAAAGTGGATGAAGTCATTGCCAAAATGTCAGCACTCAAAGCGCATGGCGTTGGTTTTTCGCTTGATGATTTTGGTACGGGTTATTCATCGCTCGCTTATTTGCGCCGGCTACCCTTAGATCAGCTAAAAATTGATCGCTCGTTCGTTCGGGATCTATTGGATGACCCGAATAGCGCTGCAATAGCCCAGACGATTATCGATCTCAGTCAGACGATGGGGTTATCGGTGATTGCGGAAGGCGTGGAAACTGAAATACAACGCGTGTTGCTGGCGAGTTTAGGCTGCCACGCTTATCAAGGATATTTGTTCGGTCGCCCATTGCCGATCGAACAGTTACAAGAACAATTAATCGCCCAAGTGATAACCACCGAGTTAGTGATATGAAAAATAAAAAAATGGGCGAAGAACCATTAACGTTGCAAGAAAGTGAAGCACGCCTTAAACGTGTTTTAGAAGGGTCTGAGCAAGGCTTCTGGGACTGGAAGCTACCTAGTCGGCAGTTCATCGTCAGTGACCGTTTTGAGACAATGTTATGCTATGAACCCGGTGAAGGTGATTTCACCATTGATAACTGGGCTACACATGTTCATCCCGATGACTTGGCAAAAGCGATAGAGTCGATCAATTTGCATTTAGCCGGAAAAATTCCCTGTCATCAGGTCGAGTTGCGAATCCGAACCAAATCAGGTGAATGGAAATACGTTCTTACGCATGGCAAGGTGGTTAGCTGGGCTGAGGATGGTTCACCACTCATGATGTCAGGTACGCATACTGATATTACTGAACGAAAAAAAGCAGAAAGACAGGTCATTGAACAAGCGGAATTACTCGATTTGGCTCATGACGCCATTATTGTTCGCGATATGAATCATTTTGTGACCTTTTGGAATCAGGGTGCGGAGCGCACTTATGGTTGGTCACAGGAGGATGTTCGAGACCAAGATATGCATCAACTGCTAGAGACCCAGTTTCCACAACCGCTGGCAGAAATCGAAGATATTTTATTTCGCACTGGGCAATGGGAAGGCGAATTAGAACATGTCACCAAAAATGGTGCCCGCATTGTCGTTGCCAGCCGCTGGGCCGTAAAACGGGATGAAAATGATCGGCCTGTTGCGATCATGGAAATCAGCCGCGATATGACGGAACGCAAAGCGTTACTGACAAAACTGGAATTACAGGCCCGGCAAGATTATCTGACCGGATTAAATAATCGTGGTTATTTCATGGAGTTGGCTGAACGAGAAATAAAAAAAGCTTCACGTTATGGCCATAACTTCTCGATCTTAATGATCGATATCGATAACTTCAAAATTATAAACGACACCTATGGCCATAAATCTGGCGATCAGGTGTTGATTACGCTGGCCGATATCTTTCAAAAAACGCTACGTGTTGCTGATATTGAAGGGCGTATTGGTGGGGAAGAGTTTGCTATTTTTCTGCCAGAAACAGGCCAGGAATGTGCGGCGGTAGTTGCCGAACGTCTTAGAAGTTCCGTCGAAATGGCCGAGATCCCACTGCATAACGGCGAAGTAATTATGCGATTTACCATATCAATAGGCATCAGTACGCCAACTTCCTCTGATTACAATCTCTACGCTCTGCTTAGTCAGGCGGATGAAGCGCTGTACTGCGCTAAACACGCTGGACGCAATAGGGTTTGTATCGCGTAAAGCAGTCACACGTTTAATGAAATGAATTGAACTTCACTTTAATCATCCGCTTTTCTGCATATCCGTTTTGACCATTCGCTTTTTTAACCGCCTCATGAGCATAAAATAAACCACAAATATTGAATGGACTTTGCTTTGGATTACTATAGTTTCAATAGCTACCGCTAGTTCTTGAGTTTGATTGACGTCCGACAATAAGAGAGGGTTGCCATGCACCCAGAACTTAAGCTTCAAGACATTATCATTTCACTGGCACATTCGATTGATATGGTCAGTTCGTTTGTCCATCAACATCATCTCCGAGTAGCAATATTAGCTGAAGCGATTGCCGATGAAGCAGGATGGAATGCGGAACAGAAACGCCGATTGATATTAGCCGCAGTGTTACATGATATCGGTGCCGTTTCTTCTTCTGAAAAAGCAGAATTGTTGCAAATGGATGTCGAAGAAGATCATCCTCATGCCGCATTAGGGGCTGGCATGTTGTGTGATTTCGCCTATTTTGCCGATATCGTTCCCGTGATCCGTTTTCATCATCATTATTGGCACAACGGCGACGGTGTTTTGGTTGGCGATGACATTGTTCCAGAAGAAAGTTTCCTATTACATCTGGCAGATCGCATTGATATTTCTATTGATCCTAATGTTTGGATTTTAGATCAGACCGAAAGAATTAGAGACGTTACCCAGGCTTTATCTGGTTTAGTGTTTAAACCAGAATTGGTTGAGGCATTTCTGCGGGCATCATTACATGATGCTTTTTGGCTACGGCTAGACGGTTGTGCAATGGAAACATTATTGCACCGTACTTTGGCCTATGAACCACCTATTCATGTCGATATTAATGTATTGGAGTCTTTAGCTCTTACCTTTTCTCATGTGATCGATTTCCGAAGTCAATTTACCTCTACACACTCTGCAGGGGTGGCTGCGGTTGCTTATGAATTAGCAAAACTAAAACCATTTTCAGAGGAAAAAAGCCGTAAATTACGGGTTGCGGGTTATTTACATGATATTGGCAAAATCGCGGTGCCGAGCGAAATTCTAAACAAACCGGATAAATTAACGGCAAAAGAATTTAACCGCATGAAAGCACATGCTTTTTATACTAATTCAATCTTGAGTGAATTAAATGTACTGGCTGATATTTGTGCCTGGGCCAGTAATCATCATGAAAAAACAGACGGTTCCGGTTATCCATTTGGCTTAGATGGTCGCTCACTTTCAGAAGAAGCGCGGATCATAACTTATGCCGATGTATTTACTGCGCTGAGAGAAGATCGCCCTTATCGTAAATCAATGCCACTGAGTGAGGCGATGGAGGCGCTAGTGGGAATGTTAAAACCAAAAGACACTGATACAGTTTATCGATTGTTATGCCAACATCTCATTGAAATTGATGAAGTCAGGTTTCTTGCTCAACAGAAGGCGAGTGTAACTTATCAGCGAATTATTCAAACGGTATAAAAAAACGCCGGCAAGTGCCGGCGTTGTTCCGCATTGTAGAAATTATTCTACAATCATCATCTTACAAGTATTTGTACCGCCAATACTTTCAATTTTGTCGCCGTAAGTGATCAAGATCAGATCGCCAGCTTTCAGATAACCGCGGCTTTTCAGCTCGGAAATTGCGTCACGGCAATTCTGGATCACTGGTTGTGATTCATCCGCATCGAAATAAACTGGCGTTACGCCACGATACAGAGAACACCAGTTCAATGTTTGTTGATGACGAGACAGAGCAAAAATTGGCAGACCAGAGCTTAAGCGTGACATCAGCAGTGGGGTGGTGCCTGATTCGGTCATCGCGACAATACCTTTAACACCCTGCATGTGGTTAGCTGCATACATGGTGCTCATTGCGATAGTTTCTTCAACCGAACTGAATGTATAAGTCATACGGTGATTAGACACGTTAACGCTTGGGTGTTTTTCTGCACCCAGACATACGTTAGCCATTGCCGTTACAGTTTCAATTGGGAAATCGCCTGCAGCAGTTTCAGCTGACAGCATGACGGCGTCAGTACCATCTAATACTGCGTTGGCAACGTCCATGACTTCGGCACGTGTTGGCATCGGTGCTTTGATCATCGATTCCATCATCTGGGTTGCTGTAATAACAACACGATTCAGCTTACGGGCACTGCGGATCAGTTTTTTCTGCACACCCATCAGCTCAGAGTCGCCGATTTCCACACCCAAGTCACCACGAGCAACCATCACCACGTCAGAAGCCAGAATGATGTCTTCCATCGCTTCGTCAGTAGCAACTGTTTCTGCACGTTCAACTTTAGCCACGATCTTAGCGTTACAACCTGCTTCACGGGCCAGTTCACGTGCATAGTTCAGATCCGCACCGTTACGTGGGAAAGAAACAGCCAGATAGTCAACTTGCATCAATGCGGCAGTTTTGATGTCAGCTTTGTCTTTTTCAGTCAACGCAGGGGCAGACAGACCGCCGCCTTTTTTGTTGATCCCTTTGTTGTTAGACAGTGGGCCACCCACAGTCACGGTAGTGAAAATTTTGCTGCCATCAACGCTGTCTACTTTCAACTGCACACGGCCATCATCCAGTAACAGAATATCACCGCTGATCACATCTTCCGGCAGTTTCTTGTAGTCGATACCGACTTGTTCCTGTGTACCTTCACCTTTACCCAGCTCGGCATCCAGCAGGAATTTGTCACCCACTTTCAACATAATCTTGTTGTCTTTGAATGTAGACACACGAATTTTAGGGCCTTGCAGGTCGCCCAGAATTGCAATGGATTTACCTAAACGAGCCGCCAGTTCACGAATATGCTTCGCGCGGGCAATATGATCTTCCGCTGTGCCGTGAGAAAAGTTCATGCGTACCATGTTGGCACCGGCTTCCAAAATCCCTTCCAGAACGCCTTCGCGATCAGTTGCCGGACCGAGTGTGGTCACGATTTTAGTTCTTCTTAACATCTTCAGCTCCATGAGTTAGTTATAAATAGCAAATAACAGAAAACGGAAATTGATATGAAAAAAGTGACCTGCAATAAATGTGCGAGAATGTAAGTTGTAGGAACATTACAGGTCGGTTGTGTCATTTCGATGATACGAAACGACACATTTCGATACACAATGGGGGCATGATGCGGGATATGGGAAATGATTTCACTGATGCAGTGATTCAAAGCGAGAATCTTTTATCCCTTCTTTGACCTTCTTCAAATTTTCGCGGAATTTTACGCCTCGGCGTAATGTAAATCCGGTCGCTAATACGTCAATTAATGCCAGTTGTGCGATACGTGATGCCATTGGTAAATAAACATCAGTATCTTCCGGCACATCCATCGATAACACCAGATTGCATTGGGCTGCAAGAGGGGAATCCTGTGCTGTAATACCAATCACAGTTGCATCATTGTGGCGCGCTAATGCGGCAATCTCAACAAGTGCTTTGGTGCGACCGGTATGCGAGATCACCACAACAACATCTCCGTCACTGCTATTAATACAGCTCATTCGCATCATGACGATGTCATCAAAACAAACAACTGGAATGTTGAAACGGAAGAATTTATTCAAGGCGTCATGGGCAACCGCTGACGAAGCGCCCAAACCGAAGAACGAGATTTTTTTGGCTTGTGTGAGTAAATCAACACAGCGGTTAACCGCAGTTGTATCCAGACTGTTTTTGGCAACTTCCAGACAAGCGATGGTCGATTCAAAAATCTTGGTGGTGTATTCATCTGGCGTGTCATTTTCTTCGACATGCAGATTTACATAAGGTGTGCCATTAGCGAGGCTCTGGGCCAAGTGCAGCTTGAAATCGGGGAAACCTTTTGTGTCGAGACGACGACAAAACCGGTTTACTGTTGGTTCACTGACATCAGCCATTTTAGCGAGTGTAGCAATACTGGAGTGAATCGCCACTTGCGGCGAATGCAGAATCACTTCGGCGACTTTGCGCTCTGATTTACTGAAATGTTCCAGATGTTTAGTGATTTTTTCCAGTGTATTCATGCTTAGTGATCCAGCTCGCAGCGAATAGTGTTGGTTAGTTGTTATTAATGTTAAAGGTAACAGATAAAGTTAGCATAGACAGCAAAATGTAGGAAAAAAACAACATTTGTTGATCAAATCACAGATGCTGTGATCTATTTGGCGTTTTCTATTTCTGACAATATGTAGACTTCTGATTCGTAAAAGTAAACTATTGTAACTATATGGATATTCCAACATAAGCGACTTTTGGGGAGATTATAATGGCTGAGCAGGTTCTGGTGGGCGATGTTGGTGGTACTAACGCACGTCTGGCATTGTGTAGTTTGCAAGATGGTAGTTTATCGCACATCAAAAACTATTCAGGTGCGGAATACCCATCTCTTGAAGCAGTGATCCGCGTTTATCTGGAAGAGACGGCAGTTAAAGTCAGTAGTGCATGTATCGCGATTGCCTGCCCGATCACCGGTGACTGGGTCGCTATGACCAACCACACTTGGGCATTTTCACAAAGTGAAATGCAACAAAATCTGGGTCTGACACATCTGTCTATTATTAATGACTTTACCGCGATTTCCATGGCTATTCCGGCATTGAAAGCAGAAGACAAGATCCAGTTTGGTGGTGAAGCGGCGCAAGCTGGTAAGCCAATTGCTGTCTATGGTGCTGGCACAGGTTTGGGCGTGGCTCATCTGGTGCATACCGGTGATGCGTGGATGAGCTTACCAGGGGAAGGTGGTCACGTTGACTTTGCTCCAAATAGCACCGAAGAAGTGATGGTATTGGAAGCGCTCCGTGAAGAACTGGGTCACGTATCGGCTGAGCGTCTGCTGTCAGGCCCTGGTTTAGTTAATATTTACCGTGGTTTAGTGCTGTCTGATGATCGTGTACCAGAAAACCTGCAACCTAAAGATGTTACTGAACGGGCATTGGCCGATGAAGATATTGACTGTCGTCGTGCACTGAGCTTGTTCTGCGTGCTGATGGGGCGTTTCGGCGGTAATTTGGCACTCAATCTGGGCACCTTTGGTGGTGTCTATATTGCGGGCGGTATCGTTCCTCGTTTCCTGGAGTTCTTTAAAGCGTCTGGTTTCCGTGTTGCATTCGAAGATAAGGGCCGTTTCCACTCTTATCTGGAATCCATCCCTGTTTTCCTGATCACGCATCAACAACCGGGGTTGTTAGGTTCAGGGGCTTATTTACGCCAACAACTGGGTTGCAAACTCTAATTTAGTAATGATCGTGTCGCGAATATCAAGATAGTAAAACGCCCCGCATATGCTGGGCGTTTTGTTTTTCCAAATTAATTTACGCGCTTGCGGTTGTCACTGTGTTATCGATCAAATGGCAATCGATATAACGTTGCCGTTTGTTCTGCTTCATCTTATGTACATCAACCAAGACCAAACCATCAACACAGTTACCAAAATCTGGATCGATACCAAAATCCAGAAATTGCACACCACCGGGTTCGCATAATTCGGAATATTGCTTATATAAAGTGGGAATGCTGCAGCCCAGATTATCGAGCATGGACTTTAATATGCCTAAATCTTGCTGGTAATCTTCGCCGATAAACTGACTGGCAATATCCAGTGAACCATTCGCATACGGTTGACGTGAACGCGCTAATGGCCAGCGTGGGCTGAAATGCAGTTTGTAAAATGAAACCAGTAAATCACGCGCCGGCGTCGGCAAACTGGCTGACATCGACACCGGCCCGAACAAATAGCGATATTGCGGGTTCTGTGCTAAAAATGCGCCGATACCTTGCCATAAATAATCGAGGCTGCGTTTTCCCCAATAACGTGGCTGAATAAAGCTACGGCCAAGTTCTATCCCCTGCTCAAGAATATGGCTCATTGCGGTGTCGTAATGAAATAAGCCATAACTATATAAACCTTTATGGCCTTTCCGTTCTAATTGTTCTTTAGTCGGCATAAAACGGTAAGCACCGACGATCTCCAGCTCTTTATTATCCCAGAGCAATAAGTGGTAATAATCGTCATCAAAACTATCAAGATCACGACGCAAACCGGTACCTTCACCGACCGCCCGAAAGGAAATTTCGCGTAAGCGACCAAGTTCTTTTAAGATCACGGAGGAGGGGGCTTGTCCGCGGCGATAAAGGTAAATGTGTTTACCATCCGGCGTATTTCCCAATGGCTGGCAAGCTTCAACGGCTTTTTTCAGTGTCACCCGATTTTCAGCTAAGGCGATGGGAGCTTCGGTGGTCAGAATGCCAGATTTGCCTTTGCCTAAGCGGTAAAGATGTTTACGAAACAGCTTGGCTAATGCCTTACCGGTGACGGGTAACTTTGACCATTCGCTGAATGGGATTTTGGCCCCAATGCGGATCTTAATATGCCCTTTACGCTGGTGGAACATTTCGCGCACCAGCAACAGCGTCGACAGCGATTTATTCAGTAATGACGTGCCATAAAACAGCCATGAGTTATGCCCAGAGATATGGATCGGCACAATCGGCGCGCGGTGCTGTGTTGCCAAGCGTAAAAAACCATTATTCCAACGGCCATCATAAATGCCGTGAATGTTTAAGCGTGATACTTCTCCGGCGGGAAACACGATCAGTGCACCGCCTTTCCCCAGATGTTCATTAATTGCAGTGATCTGCTGTCGTTGTGTGTTTCCATTCATGTTGTCAACGGGCAACAATAATTCATTCAGTGGTTTGATCTGACTGAGTAGCTGGTTGGCGATAATTTTCACATCACCACGCACGCGGGAAATGATCTGCAGCAGAGCCAACCCGTCTAATGAACCAATCGGATGGTTCGCTACAATCACGACCGGCCCTTGGGGTGGAATATGTTCTAATTCATTTTCACAAACATCACAGGCAAACGATAAATAACGTAGCGCTTGTTCAATGAAATCCAAGCCATGCAAATTCGGATATTTTTCGCCAAAACGTTGGAATTCTTTTTCGCACAGTAAGTAGCGCAGAAAGGGTTTGTACCAGCGAGGGACCGGTTTTGAACTATGGGTCGCGAGCAATTCGTCGACTGTAAACATCAGGTAAGCTCCATCTAGTCCAGACTGCGCTAGTCTTGCTCTGTGGAGTGACGCTTCTGTGTCAGTAGGTTGACATTTTAATGACAGGGAAGATGTTGTGTTATGCAACCAATGCTCTAAGATTTACACAATTTTACTGTAGGGCATCCTGTCCGGAGTGTGTATGAAAAAAAGCCTGTTAGCTGGCATAACTCTTTGTGTGTTGAGTGCTTGTGCTGTTTCGCCTACTGGTCGCAAACAATTGTTATTAATGGGAAATAACGATGTAGCTCAAATGGGGTTATCGTCTTTCCAGCAGATAAAACAAAAAGAACGTGTGTCGACAGATCCAAAACAAACTCGCTATGTTCAGTGTGTTGCTCAGGCGATCACTCAGGCCATTCCTGCACAGTTTGCCAACACCAACCCCGGACAATGGGAAGTTGTTGTTTTTGATTCTAAAGAAGTGAACGCTTTTGCGCTGCCTGGTGGTCGGATTGGTGTGTATACCGGTTTGCTGAAGGTAGCTAAAAATCAGGATCAGCTGGCTGCAGTTATTGGCCATGAGGTTTCGCACGTATTAGCGCAACACTCGAATGAACGTTTATCTCAGAGCCAAGTGGCCAATATGGGTATGGCTGCTGCTGATCAAATTCTGCAAAATAGCAGCACCAAAGGCCCGGCCATGGCGGCATTAGGCATTGGTGTTCAATATGGTGTATTAATGCCATATAGCCGTGCACATGAAACAGAGGCCGATGTATTGGGTTTACAATTGATGTCGATGGCCGGTTTTAATCCTCAGGAAGCTGTTAGCCTTTGGTATAACATGGCTGGCGCCAGCCAAGGTAACGAGCCGCTGGAAATATTGTCTACCCACCCGTCTGATCAAACCCGAATCAACCAATTACAATCGTTAGTGCCACAAATGCAACCTGTGTATCAGCAGGCTCAAGCGGGCGGAGTTCATCCTCAATGTGCCGGATAGGGTTCTGAAAAAGTTGCCAGTCTGTTAACATGCGGGCTTTGTGATAATCGCGGAGTGTTTATGTCTAAGTTTCAAACAACCGAACAGCAAGCCTGTTACGGTATTGGCCGTCAAATAGGCCAGCAATTAACTGAACAATCTTTTGCTGGCTTTGATCTGTCTGCTGTGCAGCAAGGTATTGAAGATGCAATCAACAACGCACCTTTTGCTGTTGAGCATGAGCAAATCGGCGAAGCATTCCGCATTCTGAATGAAAGAATGGCTGCTGAAGAAGCTGAACGTGCTAAAACCATGCAAGCAGGCGGTATCGCGTTCCTGAATGAAAATGCCAAACGTCCAGAAGTAAAAGTGACTGAATCAGGTCTGCAATATGAAGTTCTGGTTCCAGGCTCAGGCAAACAACCTGCTGCTTCTGATAAAGTACGTGTGCACTACCACGGTACTTTCACTGATGGCAACGTGTTTGACAGCTCAGTACAACGTGGTCAACCAGCTGAATTCCCAGTTGGCGGCGTGATCGCTGGTTGGGTTGAAGCACTGCAACTGATGTCAGAAGGCGCGAAATGGAAATTGTTCATTCCGCACAATCTGGCATACGGCGAGCGTGGCGCAGGTTCAATTCCTCCGTTCTCTACGCTGGTTTTTGAAGTAGAATTACTGAACGTATTGGCGTAAGCCGGAAAAAGGCCAGACATCTGGCCTTTTTTGTATCTGAAAAACCATATCTGCTGACAATTATCAGCAGGTCAGAAATAGAATGAGGAACAAGATGACCGCTCCGATTCGTATCGCATTGATGGGCTGTCAGGGCCGTATGGGTAAGGCCTTGCTGGAAGCAATTCAGAGCAATAATCAGGTTGCATTGGGTGCTGCACTTGAACGCCCTGGCTCGACCGTGATTGGTTTAGACGTTGGTGATCTGAATGGCTTGGGTGCAATGAATGTGCTGGTGGCTGATGATCTGGAAAAAGTAAAAGATCAATTCGACGTCATCATCGATTTTACCCGTCCGGAAGTGACATTAAAAAACCTGGCATTTGCTGTCGCGAATAATAAACGAATCGTGATTGGTACGACTGGTTTTGATGATGCAGGTAAAGCCGCCATTGCGGATGCTGCAACCAAAATCGGCGTCGTGTTTGCCTCTAATTTCAGTGTCGGTGTGAATCTGGTGTTTAAGTTGCTGGAACAGGCAGCGAAAGTGATGGGTGATTATACAGACATCGAGATCATCGAAGGTCATCACCGCCATAAAATCGATGCGCCATCAGGTACTGCATTGAGCATGGGTGAAGTCGTTGCCAAAACCCTGGGTCGCGATCTGAAAGAGTGTGCCGTATATGGCCGTGAAGGGATCACGGGTGAACGTGACCGCAATACCATAGGTTTTGCCACTATCCGTGCCGGCGATTTGGTCGGTGAACATACCGTTATGTTTGCTGATATTGGTGAACGTGTAGAGATCACACACAAAGCATCGAGTCGTTTAACGTTTGCAAATGGCGCTGTTCGTGCTGCAAACTGGTTAAAAGATCAATCTTGTGGTCTTTTTAATATGCAAGACGTATTAGATCTTAAATAAAACCGCCATTTGGCGGTTTTATTTTATATAGATATTTTTATCTGCCACTTCAATCCCTTCAAATAAAGGGGTTTTATCTATTTTTTGTTTTTATGTTGGTTTTGTTCTTGTTTCTGCTGATAATCTTTATTTTTGTATCACTTCTTTTTTTGATTTCACTTTTTTTCATTTTTCGTGCTGTTTTATGCTTGTAGTGTGCATGATTTTTCATTCGCCATTTACATGGGATTGGCTTCTTATTTTAGTTCAGGTAGAATAGCCGGAATTTGCCTGATGTGAGTTTGTAAAATGGCGTTTTCAGCCAAACAAACCTAAACAGGCAATAAAATCACCCCTTCAGTGCGCAGGAAACATACTGATCGGGGTACAAGCATAAATTTAATGACTTGGAGGTCGTCTTGACTCATTCTGCCCTGTTAGTGTTGGAAGATGGGACGGTGTTTAAGGGTGTGTCTATTGGTGCTGAAGGCTGTTCAGTCGGGGAAGTTGTTTTCAATACCTCGATGACTGGCTATCAAGAAATTCTCACTGATCCTTCTTATTGCCGCCAAATTGTAACGCTGACTTATCCCCACATTGGTAACACTGGTACCAATTCTGAAGACGAAGAATCCCCCAACATTCATGCTCAAGGCCTCATCATTCGCGATTTGCCATTAGTTGCATCTAACTTCCGTAATCAGGCAACACTGTCTGACTATCTGAAGAAGCACAATGTGGTTGGTATTGCTGAAATTGATACCCGCAAACTGACTCGTATTTTGCGTGAAAAAGGCGCTCAGTCTGGTTGCATCATCGCAGGCGGTGACCTGGATGCAGCGAAAGCACTGGCGGCAACGAAAGCCTTCCCTGGCCTGAAAGGCATGGATCTGGCGAAAGTAGTGAGCTGTACTGAAGCATATGAATGGACCGAAGGTTCATGGAAATTGGGTCAGGGTCATACTCAGCCTGCTGAATACCCATTCCATGTCGTTGCTTACGATTTCGGTGTGAAACGTAATATTCTGCGTATGTTGGTTGATCGTGGTTGTCGTGTGACCGTTGTTCCGGCCCAAACACCAGCAGAAACCGTGCTGGCGATGAATCCGGATGGTGTTTTCCTGTCGAATGGCCCTGGTGATCCAGAACCATGTGATTACGCAATTAAAGCGATCAAAACCTTCCTGGAAACCGAACTGCCAATTTTTGGTATCTGCTTAGGCCATCAGTTGCTGGCACTGGCTTCCGGTGCGAAAACCATGAAAATGAAATTTGGTCATCATGGTGCCAACCATCCGGTGAAAGATCTGGATCGCAACGTGGTGATGATCACCAGCCAGAACCATGGTTTTGCAGCCGATGATACGGATATGCCAGCTAACCTGCGTGTGACACATAAATCACTGTTCGACGGTTCTTTGCAGGGTATTCATCGTACTGACAAACCAGCGTTCAGCTTCCAGGGCCACCCTGAAGCGAGCCCAGGTCCGCATGATGCAGCTCCGCTGTTCGACCATTTCATCGACTTGATCAAAAAATATCGCGCATAACAGGAATAGGTAGCGTCATGCCAAAACGTACGGACTTAAAAAGTATTCTGATCCTGGGTGCAGGCCCAATCGTGATCGGTCAGGCTTGTGAATTCGACTATTCTGGTGCACAAGCGTGTAAAGCACTGCGTGAAGAGGGTTTCCGCGTCATTCTGGTGAACTCTAACCCTGCCACGATCATGACTGACCCTGAAATGGCCGATGCCACTTACATCGAGCCAATCACTTGGGAAGTCGTGCGCAAAATTATTGAAAAAGAGCGCCCGGATGCAGTGCTGCCAACTATGGGTGGCCAGACTGCACTGAACTGTGCACTGGATCTGGAGCGTCACGGCGTATTGGCCGAGTTTGGCGTAGAAATGATCGGTGCCACCGCTGATGCAATTGATAAAGCGGAAGACCGTCGTCGCTTCGATTTAGCGATGCGTTCTATCGGTCTGGAATGTCCGCGTGCCGGTATCGCACATAACATGGATGAAGCTTGGGACGTTCAGAAGAAAGTCGGTTTCCCATGTATCATTCGTCCATCGTTCACCATGGGTGGTTCAGGTGGCGGTATCGCTTACAACCCAGAAGAGTTCGTTGAGATCTGTGAGCGTGGCTTAGATCTGTCACCAACCAAAGAGCTGCTGATCGACGAATCACTGATCGGTTGGAAAGAGTATGAGATGGAAGTGGTGCGTGATCGTAACGATAACTGCATCATCGTCTGTTCTATCGAAAACTTTGACCCGATGGGCGTCCACACCGGTGACTCGATCACAGTGGCACCCGCTCAAACACTGACTGATAAAGAATATCAGTTGATGCGTAACGCTTCGATGGCAGTCCTGCGTGAGATCGGCGTTGAAACCGGCGGTTCTAACGTACAGTTCGGTATCAACCCGGTTGATGGCCGTATGGTGATCATCGAGATGAACCCGCGTGTATCGCGTTCATCTGCACTGGCGTCTAAAGCGACCGGTTTCCCGATTGCTAAAATCGCTGCCAAACTGGCGATTGGTTACACCTTAGATGAGCTGATGAATGACATCACTGGCGGTAAAACGCCGGCATCTTTCGAACCATCTATCGACTACGTAGTAACCAAAGTTCCACGCTTCAACTTCGAAAAATTTGCCGGTGCTAACGACCGTCTGACTACCCAGATGAAATCTGTGGGTGAAGTGATGGCCATTGGTCGTACTTTCCAAGAGTCACTGCAAAAAGCGATGCGTGGTCTGGAAACAGGCAAAACAGGTTTTGATCCGGTTATCGATGCGACTGCAACTGATGCAAAAGCGACTATTCGTCATGAACTGCAAAACCCGGGTGCTGATCGTCTGTGGTTTGTAGCCGATGCGTTCCGTGCGGGTATGTCACTGCAAGATATTTTCAATGACACCAAGATTGACCCATGGTTCCTGATCCAGATCGAAGAGTTGCTGAATCTTGAAAAAGAAGTGGCGGCAAAAGGTCTGTCTGGTATCGATGCAGATTTCATGCGTAAGCTGAAACGTAAAGGTTTCGCTGATGCACGTCTGGCAAAACTGCTGAACGTGAAAGAAGCGCAAGTGCGTGAACTGCGTTATCAATACCAGATCCTGCCGGTTTACAAACGTGTCGACACGTGTGCGGCTGAGTTCTCAACTAACACTGCTTATATGTACTCTACCTATGAGGAAGAGTGCGAAGCAGCACCAACCAACAAAGACAAGATCATTGTTTTAGGTGGTGGCCCGAACCGTATCGGTCAGGGTATCGAGTTCGACTACTGCTGTGTGCATGCGGCACTGGCACTGCGCGAAGACGGTTATGAAACCATCATGGTTAACTGTAACCCTGAAACCGTTTCTACCGACTACGACACCTCAGATCGTCTGTATTTCGAACCGGTTACACTGGAAGATGTACTGGAAATCGTGCGTGTTGAGCAACCAAAAGGTGTGATCGTGCAGTACGGTGGTCAAACCCCACTGAAACTGTCGCGTGCACTGGAAGCTGCTGGCGTGCCAATCATTGGTACCAGCCCTGACTCTATCGACCGTGCCGAAGACCGTGAACGCTTCCAACAAGCGGTTGAGCGTCTGGGCCTGAAACAACCACAAAACGCGACTGTAACTGCGTTGGAACAAGCGGTTGAGAAAGCGACTGAGATCGGTTATCCGCTGGTAGTGCGTCCTTCCTATGTATTGGGTGGTCGTGCGATGGAAATCGTGTCTGACGAAATCGACCTGCGTCGTTATTTCAACGAAGCGGTAAGCGTATCGAACGAATCACCAGTATTGCTGGATCACTTCCTTGACGATGCGATTGAGCTGGATGTGGATGCAATCTGCGACGGTGAACAAGTCGTGATCGGTGGTGTGATGGAACACATTGAACAATGTGGTATCCACTCCGGTGACTCAGGCTGTTCATTGCCACCTTACTCGCTGCCAGCTGATGTGTTGGCTGAGATCCGCGAACAGGTACGTAAACTGGCCATGGAACTGAAAGTTATTGGTCTGATGAACGTGCAGTTTGCGGTGAAAGATGGTGTGGTTTACCTGATTGAGGTGAACCCGCGTGCGGCTCGTACTGTACCGTTCGTGTCGAAAGCGACAGGTGCACCACTGGCTAAGATCGCGGCACGTGTGATGGCCGGTCAGTCTCTGACTCAGCAAGGTTTCACGAAAGAAATCATTCCACCTTACTTCTCTGTAAAAGAAGTTGTGCTGCCTTTCAACAAGTTCCCGGGCGTTGACCCGCTGCTTGGCCCTGAAATGCGCTCGACCGGTGAAGTGATGGGTGTGGGTGCGACTTTCGCCGAAGCGTATGCTAAAGCGCAGTTGGGCACTGGCAAAGGCTTGCCTAAGTCTGGCCGTGCATTGTTGTCAGTTCGTGGCGGCGATAAGAAACGTGCGGTGGAATTAGCCGCTGCACTGATCAACGCGGGTTTTGAACTGGATGCAACTTCAGGCACTTCTGACGCGCTGACTGCGGCAGGCATTGCGAACCGTAAGGTGAACAAAGTCTCTGAAGGTCGCCCGCACATTCTGGATCGCATCAAGAATGGCGAATACACCTTTATCGTGAACACTGTTGAAGGTCGTGTAGCGATTGCAGACTCTAAACAACTGCGTCGCGGCGCACTGCAGCACAAAGTGTCTTACACCACGACGCTGAATGCTGGTTTTGCTTCTTGTCTGGGCATGGCGATTGATGAAACCGCCAATGTCAGTTCAGTACAAGAGTTGCATCAACGCGTGAAAGAAAGCATGTAATTCTGCTGTAACTGCTTAATAATAGAAGCCCGCACTATGCGGGTTTCTTTTTTTGGGCTTTTTTCATGTCTGGTACGTCTGATAAATCATCTGTTTTACTGCCTGTTTGTTTAATTATTATTGCGATGATTTCTGTGCAAAGCGGAGCTTCATTGGCGAAATTGCTGTTCCCGTTGGTTGGCGCGGAAGGTGCGACATCGTTGCGTTTAGGATTTGGCGCATTAGTTTTATCGCTAATTTATCAACCCTGGCGCACGTCAGTGACGCGAGGTGGCTTATTGCCATTGTTGGTGTACGGCTTGGTGTTGGGCGGAATGAATTTCCTGTTTTATCAATCGATAAAAACCTTACCACTCGGTATTGCGGTTGCGCTGGAGTTTACCGGTCCGTTATCGGTTGCTATTTTGTCTTCCCGTCGTCCGGTCGATTTTTTATGGATTGTTTTGGCTGTGCTCGGGCTATTAGTGTTGTTACCGATCACCGCAAGTAGTGCCGATATTAATCTGAAAGGGGCCCTGTTTGCGATCAGTGCTGGCGCATGTTGGGCTTTGTATATTGTGTACGGAAAAAAAGCCGGCATCAAAAATGGTCAATCAACTGTGGCTATGGGCACCTTGATTGCGGCGAGTTTCTTTTGTCCGATCGGCATTGCGCAGAATGGTTTGGCGTTATTCCAGTGGTCGATTTTACCGATTGCGCTTGGTGTGGGCATCTTATCAACCGCGTTACCTTTTTCACTGGAAATGATGGCACTACGGCGTATTCCTTCCCGTACATTTGGCACGTTGATGAGTTTAGAGCCTGCAGTAGGGGCTTTCTCCGGTTTGATCATTTTGCAGGAACATCTGACGTTGCAACAATGGGGTGGTATGTTCGCGATTATGATAGCGTCGGTAGGGGCTACACTAACCATTAGGCCGATACCCAAAAAGAAAAAATAACGCGGATCAGATGATCGCGAGAGAGAAATAAAAAGCCCGCACCATAGTTGATGCGGGCTTTGTGTTTACAGACGATTCAGATCTTGTATGGCATCGAGAACCATACTGGTACCTACGGTGATCAACAGAATGTCGCCCGCGACGCGGACGTATTTTTGCCCTGCGGGTGGTACACCAAGGCTAATAACAAGCTGTGGTGGTAAATCGTAATAAATGACATCGCTCGGTAATGGGCGGCCTACATGCCATTTCTTGGCGATCCCTGGTGGTACACAACCATTGTGCTTTTTCGCTAGGCCAGGAGGGCATCGGTCTGAATGGAAGCTGTCATCATAATAGCGACGCACCACATCACGATGATGTGTATTGAAATAAATATTAACCGATCTTTCTTCGCCGCGGATTTGATCCCGATCGATGCCTCTTTCAATTCTATCGTTGTGCTGTTTGTTTTTATTCTTGCGCCACTCCAATGGGTTATCCATTTTCTTGTCATTCCAGTCCGGCTTATCGGCAAACGCAGGGCCTGAAGCAATAAAGACGGCAATGCACAAGAACAGCGGCCATTTTTTGTTTAAGGGAAATTGCATGAGAGATCTCCTGTCATCAGTCCCACTTTATAATATTAGAACACAGTACTGATGATTTTCATCTATTCTACATTGTTCTTATCCTGAGCCTGATAGGCTTTGAGAAAAACAGAAACAGCCCGTGTGACCACGTTTTTTAGCTGCGTATCGTCTATTTCTTTTATAACACCCAATGCATGTTGTTCCACAACTTCTGATTCAAGCAGTGCTTTTAAATGCATGGCGCAAACCCAGACATCACAGGGTACCAGTACATTTTGCCCGACTTGTTTTTGCAGATAGTGGTTGAGCAGTAACCAGCCTTTTTTCGGCCCGTTTTCATAGAAATGACGACCGATATCTGAACGTTCAGCTTCATTAATGGCCATCCGTCGGATAGCCACTATGTCTGGCGAGATGATGGACTTCAAATAGTGCATACCAAAGTCCACTAAGGTGAAGCGGATGTTGGTATTTTCTTCCAGTATTTTGAATGCTTCGGCAATTCGTTCGGTAGCGGAAGACTCCATCACAGCAATGAATATTTCTTCTTTGGAACGGAAATAGTTATACAGCGTGGCTTTCGAGCCACCAACCCGACTGGCAATTTCTGACATCGACGTAGCTTCAAACCCCTGTCGACAAAACGCTTCTTTAGCAACATCGATGATGGCTTGCCGACGTGCTTCACTTTTGACCCGCATATGCTCTTACCATGAATGAACTTACCCGTTCAGTTTTACTTGACGAGAGAAGGCTGTCAAGGTTATAACTGAACCGTACGGTATTGTTATGGGGTTCCAGAGTGAAAATACAACACGCTTCACGATTACTCAGAGTAGAAAATTGGCGTCAGTTTTCTTTGCTTCCCATCAGTGTTCTGGTGTTAAGTGCTTGTGCTCATGCTCCGGATCAGAATTTATCTGCCCCTAAAGCGGCAACCGCTTATTCATCAGACCACGCCTTTCAGTCCGACAATAAAGTTGCTTGGCCAGAGAACAAATGGTGGATGCGATATAACGACGCTCAGTTAAATGTGATGGTAGATGAAGCCATTCATGATTCTCCTTCATTAAAAGCAGCAGCGGCCCGATTGCAAAGCGCAGAAGGGATGGCACAACAAGCCGGTGCCGCTCGTTATATACAAGCGGGCATGGCGTTATCGGCTTCGGAAACCAAGGTCAGTTATCAATATCAGGCGTATGCGCCACCGCAAAACTGGAATGATTACGGCTCTGCCACGCTGAATTTTAGTTATGACTTCGATTTTTGGGGCAAAAACAAAGCAGCCGTTGCGGCGGCGACTTCGGATTTTGCCGCCGCGCAGGCTGAAAGTGCTGCTGCAAATTTAATGCTTTCAACCTCATTAGTGCAGAGTTATGCCGAGCTGGCCCGTTTATATGCCAACAGAGATACAGCTGTTACCGCCTTAGATATTCGTAAAAAAACAGTCTCGTTACTGCAACAACGCTTTAGTAATGGGCTGGAAACACGAGGCGCGGTGCGTCAGGCCGAAGCCTTGTCTGCCAATGCGGAAGCCGAATTACTGAATATCGACGAATCTATCGCCTTGCAGAAAAATGCTCTGGCCGCGTTGTTAGGCAAAGGCCCGGATCGTGGTATCACGATTTCACGTCCAAACGTCAAATTACAACAAACGTTTGGTTTGCCGAAAGAGGCGGGTATTGGTCTGTTAGGTCATCGCCCGGATGTCACTGCATCACGCTGGCGCGCGGAATCTGCTGCAAAACGGATCGGCATTGCTAAAGCGCAGTTTTATCCGGATGTCAGTATTTCCTCTTTTATCGGTTACCAATCATTTGGCCTGAACAATCTGACTAAGTCGGGTAACGATGCCGGCAGTATTGGCCCGGCGATCTATCTGCCGTTGTTTACCGGAGGGCGTCTGCAAGGGCAGCTCACTACAGCACAAGCCAGCTATGAAGAGTCGGTGGCGAACTACAACGCCACAGTGACGCAAGCGTTTCATGAAGTTGCTGATGTGGTGACCAGCTCTAAAGCCTTAAATGGCCGTTTGCAGAAAACACAAGATGCCGTAAATGCCGCCCAAGATGCCTATCAGATCGCGAATAACCGTTATCGCGGTGGGTTAGCCACTTACCTTGATGTGCTGGCGGCAGAAGATGCGTTGTTGGGTAGCCAGCGGGCTTTGGTGAATTTGCAATCACGCGCGTTCTCTCTTGATGTTGCGTTGATCCACGCGTTAGGCGGCGGTTATCAGGCTGCCCAGTCTTGATTTAATACAGGAATTTTAAAATGACTCAGATGAATTCAGATACCACGATGGACCAATTTGACGATGAGTTTGATGCATCGCGTGCGGGGGCATCTCGTAAAAAAGGCTTTATCGGTCTTGCGGCTGCTATTGCATTGGCTGGTGCGGGTTATGGCTGTTATTGGTATTTCTTTGCTTCCAGTTACGTGTCGACGGATAACGCCTATACCGCGGTTGAGTTGGCAGAAGTGACGCCGGCCGTTGGTGGTATCGTCAAAGCCGTCAACGTGGTAGATACGCAGCAAGTGAAAAAAGGCGATGTATTGGTTGTGTTAGATGACACCGATGCACGTTTAGCGTTGGCGCAAGCGGCGGCAGATCTGGGGCTGGCAAAACGTCGGGTTCACAGTTATCTGGCTAATGATGAAGGATTGTCTGCCCAAGTTAAGGCACGCGAAGCGGATGAAAAACGAGCGCAGGCCCAACTGGAAGCTGCACAAGCTGATTTGAATCGTGCCCAGGTTGATCTGCAACGTCGTCAGGCATTGTCTGCTTCTGGTTCCGTGTCGGGTGAAGAGCTGACGAATGCAAAAAATGGCTTAGCCCAAGCTCAGGCTAATCTGAGTGCAGCCCGTGCGGCAGCGGCACAAAGCAGCGCGAATCGTCTATCCACCATTGGTTCAAAGAAAGCGAATGCAGCGCTGACAGTGGATACGACTGTGGAAACCAACCCGGAAGTGCTGTTGGCGAAAGCCCGTTATGAACAGGCACAAATTGATCTGGAACGTACCGTCATCAAAGCGCCTGTCGATGGCACGATTGCAAAACGTCAGGTACAAATTGGCCGTCGTGTGCAGATCGGCGCTCCTTTGCTGAGCGTGGTGCCGACACAAAATATTCACGTTGATGCCAATTTCAAAGAAGTGGAATTACGCAATGTGAAAATTGGTCAGCCAGTAGAAGTTACTGCTGATATTTATGGTGACAAAGTGGTGTATCACGGCACAGTGAGTGGCTTGTCGGGGGGGACTGGTTCTGCGTTTTCGATGATCCCGGCACAAAATGCAACGGGCAACTGGATCAAAGTCGTTCAGCGTCTGCCGGTTCGTATCACGCTCGATGCCAATGAGATGAAACATCGCCCACTGCAGGTCGGATTATCGATGGAAGCGACCATTGACACTTCTGCTGCACAAGTGACACAGGCTGTTGCGGAACACAAAGTGCCATCGGCTAATTCTCAGGGTTAAGGCGGTCAGCGATGAGCCATTCACCATCGATTGAAAATTTCCCGCAGCCGTTATCCGGTGGGAAATTAGCATTGGGGGCCATTTTATTGGCTACCGCTAATTTCCTGGCGATATTGGATACCACCATTGCTAACGTGTCGGTATCTAATATTGCCGGTAGTCTGGGCACTTCAACCAGTCAGGGTACCTATGTCATCACCTCATATGCGGTGGCTGAAGCGATCTCTGTACCGCTAACGGGCTGGCTGGCTTCGCGTTTTGGTTCCATGCGCGTGTTTGTCACTTGCCTGATCATGTTTGGTGTTTTTTCTGCCCTGTGTGGCATGGCAACCAGCATGAATATGCTGGTGTTATTCCGCGTCTTTCTGGGTTTTTCCGGTGGCCCGCTGATGCCATTGTCACAGACGCTGATGATGCGAATATTTCCGAAAGAGAAAAAACATGCCGCGATCGGGATCTGGAGTATGACCACGCTGGTGGCACCAATCATGGGGCCAATTCTGGGTGGTATTCTTTGTGATCAATTGAGCTGGCCTTACATCTTCTTTGTCAAAGCCCCGTTTGCCATTGTCGCCGGTGTGTTGTGCTGGAAATTGCTACAGCAATTTGAAACCAAAACCGCCAAATCACGTATGGATATCGTCGGGTTGGTATTGCTGGTGGTGTGGGTGGCCGCACTGCAAATCATGCTGGATGAAGGCAAGGATCATGACTGGTTTGCATCAAACCGCATTGTGATTTTAGGCATTGTGGCGCTGATTGGTTTTGCGGCATTTCTGATCTGGGAACTAACCGCGCGCAATCCGGTGGTGGATCTGAAAGTGTTCCGCCATCGTGGTTATGCAACCAGCATGTTAACGCTTTCGCTGGGCTTTGGTGCTTTCTTTGGTATTACCGTGTTAACGCCGCTTTGGTTACAGATCTACATGGGGTATACCGCCACTATTGCCGGTTACTCAACAGCAATGATGGGGATTCTGGCCGTTTTTTTAGCGCCAGCAATTGCCAATCTGGCAACCAAGATGGATCCGCGGCCACTGGTGTTTATGGGCGTGCTCTGGCTGGGTATGTGGACGCTCTATCGCAGCAACGCCAACATGGACATGACCTTCTGGCAAATCAGTTTGCCGATGTTATTCCAGGGGATCGGCATGCCGCTGTTTTTTGTTCCCCTGACCGGATTGGCATTGGGTTGTGTGCTTGATCGGGAAATGGAGTCGGCAGCCGGTTTGATGAATTTTATCCGAACCTTATCGGGAGCATTTGCTACTTCGATGGTAAACACTTCATGGGAAAATCAGACCCGTTATGTGCATGCTGAGTTATCGGGGTTAACCGATCAATCTGGTGCGGCGACCGATGCGATGACCGGATCAGGCATGGTGGTTGATCAAGCTCGTGGCATCATGGATTGGATGCTGCAAGGACAAAGCGTCATGGTTGCCACGAACAAAATTTTTATGGCTATCGCCGTGTTATTTACTATCGCCGCATTTGCTATCTGGCTGGCACCAAGGCCAACCAAAATAGTGGATACATCCGCCGTTCATTAGTCATCTTTCCTTTATTGGTGGAATGTTTTGCGGCCTCTTTCTGAGGCCGCTTTTTTTATGGCATAAATTAGCTATTACGCACACAAACCAATACCACCACCGAGTGTGGCTCGGTCTGATATTCAGCCGTCAGCACTTCAGTGTATTCACAGCCTAATGGCGTAATATCTGCGGGTGGCAACAACCCGGTATCGCACACTCGTTTCCAGCGCCCTTGTGGATAATGCGGTGGCGCAGGCAAGGTTACGGTCAGTGGTTTCCACCAAGCATTAAAAAAAGCGTAAACATCGGCTTTGTTGCCTGGGTCATAAGCAGTTAAGCCCAGCGCATGCGAAGCGTCGCTCCAGTCTGGTTGAAATGGTTGCACGCCATGCCAATCTATCTTGGCGTATTCCAGTGCTTTTGCCAGTGAGAAAAATGCGCGTGGTTCTTCTTTTAAGATCGAACGATAGCGCATTAATTCCTTCACAAAACGTAGCATTTCACGACCGTGCAACCCCGGTTGCCAGTTTAACCAACTGGTTGGGTTATCCTGACAATAGACATTGTTATTACCAGACTGAGTTCTCAGTGTTTCATCACCCATTTGTATCATCGGGGTGCCTCCCGATAACAGATTGATGATAAAAAAGTTTTTTACCTGACGTAAACGTAACGCATTAATTTGCGGGTCATCGGTTTGGCCTTCAACACCATGATTCCAGCTGTAATTATCATTATTGCCGTCACGATTATTTTCCCCATTTTCTTCATTGTGTTTTTGGTTGTAACTGACCAGATCCCACAAGGTAAAACCATCATGACAGGTAATAAAATTCAGGCTTTTATAGGGGTCGGTATATTGCGGGTGATAGATATCAGGGCTACCAATTAGCCGTGTAGCGAAAGCTGAAACCATGCCATCATCGCCTTTAATAAACCGGCGTACGTCATCGCGAAAGCGGCCATTCCATTCCCGCCAGCGATCACCTACCATTTTCCCAACCAGATATAGTCCGCCAGCATCCCAGGCTTCAGCAAAGAGTTTGGCGTCTGCGAGTGAGTAGGCGTTATCAATCGTGCGTATCGTCGGTGGATCACTCATCGGTTGCCCATAACTATCGCGGGATAAAATAGCGGCTAAGTCAAAGCGAAAACCATCAACATGCATCTCTTCGCGCCAGAAACGCAGGCTATCGGTGATCATTTTTTTGGTCATCGGATGCGAGGCATCTAACGTGTTACCACAGCCGGAATAATTGGTGCTGCGATAATGTTCATCCAGCGTATAAAACGCATCGTTATCCAGCCCGCGAAAACAGATCACGGGGCCATCATCGCCACCTTCTGCGGTATGGTTGTAGACAACATCGAGAATGACTTCGATATTGGCTTTGTGCAGCGCTTTCACCATGTCACGAAATTCAGTTAACACACCCAGATGTGAGCCAACGCTGGCATATTCTGCATGCGGCGCAAAAAATCCCATCGGGCTGTAACCCCAATAATTACTTTTTCCCGGCCGGGCATCTTGCGGGTCAAACTGAAAAATCGGTAGTAATTCGACAGCAGTAATGCCTAATTCCTGCAAATAGGGGATTTTGCTGATCACGCCGGCATAGGTGCCTCGCAAAAAATCAGGTAAACCGGATGACGGATCTTTGGTGAACCCCCCAACATGCATTTCATAAATCACCGAGCGAGAAAGGGGATGGCGGGGATAATGATCATCTTCCCAATCATAATGCCGTAAGTCGACCACTGCGTTTTTGGCGCAACAGTGCAGATTACTGCCGGGTTTTGCAGAGAGCTGGCGACCATAATTTTCCGACAACACGATGCGTTGCCCGTAAGGGTCTAACAGCACCTTTTCTGGGTCAAAGTGCGTGCCCGGTGCGTTTGAAAAAGCCTCTTTGACTCGCCACGCATATAGCTGGCCGGCGGTGACGCCTGCGACATGCACATGCCAATAATAACCCGAGCGGTATTGCTCTTCCGACAGGGTGATGATGTCTGGTTGTTCATCTTTTTCGGAATGGAACAGCAGTAGCTCCATGGATTTGGCAAGCCGCCCCCAGATGGCGAAATTGGTGCCATGGCCTTCAGGGGTCGCACCGAGCTGACGGCAGTGTCCGGCGGAGAGTTTTTTAGGGGCAGAAACCATGGGTATTCCTGCGATGTGCTATTAAAATAAAAAGCCCGCCGTGCGAACAAGGCGGGCTGACGAAATATTGTAATCCGGCTCTAGATTTCAGGTAAATTCTCGCGCCAGCCGTGAAATTCACTGATGGCGTTAGATACCATCTGCTCTTCCCTTACACCAAACGGATAGCCACTTTGTACGCACATCTTTTTGGCTTCTTGGTAAGGTGAGTTGTAGCCTTCGAGGGTGTCGAATACGTGGGATTTGATCCGGGTATAGTCAACTCTTTGCATGGCCGCTCTTCCTCTTGCAGTAAGTACCGTTAGTTTTGACAATACTTGAAATAAAAAAGTTCATTAAACAAACAGAAAAAACGTCCCAATAGGGTACTACTGAATAACTCTAGAGAAAAAACAGAGCTATATGGGAAATAGTTGTTTGTTTTGTGAACAGGATCATTGCTGAATCGAGACACATTGTTTAAGGCAAAAGAGCAGCGATAACGATCGCTGCTCTGGTTAATTATTGTACAGGGAAAAGCAGTTTTGCGACGTCACGGAACTGACTGGCAAAGTGGAACGTAACACCTTCTTTCACATATTCCGGCAGTTCCTCCACATCGCCTTGATTTGCTTCCGGCACAATAATTTGGTGGATCCCAAGCCGTTTGGCGGCAATGACTTTTTCGCGTACCCCGCCAATGGCCAGCACATGTCCTGTTAACGTTAATTCGCCAGTGATAGCAAAACCTTTCACTGGAGGCCGGTTTAAAGCTAAAGAGAGCAGAGCACTGGCCATGGTGATACCCGCACTAGGCCCATCTTTGGGGGTTGCCCCTTCCGGTACATGCAGATGAATGGCGGCTCGGTCATAAAACTGCGGATCAGCCCCCAGCTCACGTAAATGGCTGCTGATAAAGCTATAGGCCAGCTCTGCGGACTCTCTCATTACATCACCTAACTGGCCTGTCAGTTTGAAACTACGACCTTGCTGATGCACAACACTGGCTTCTATCGGCAAGGTGGCGCCACCGAGAGATGTCCATGCCAGGCCGGTGATAATGCCCACACCGCTCAGATTTTTCTCTTTACGGAATAGGGGGCTGCCCAAGAAATGTTCTAGTCCGCTGGCTTTGACATTGATCTCTTTGGCATCTTCATTCAGCAGCTCAACAACGGATTTACGCACAATTTTTGCCAGCTGTTTTTCCAGATTACGCACGCCGGCCTCACGGGCATACCCATTGATGATGCCTTTTATGGCTGCATCGGTGATCTTTAATTTACCATTCGGTACACCTGCGTGTTCCAACTGGCGTGGCCAGAGATGGTGACGGGCAATCGCCAGTTTCTCTTCCGCCAAATAACCGGATAGACGGATGGTATCCATACGGTCTAATAACGGCGTCGGGATCGAATCCAGCGTATTGGCCGTGCAAATAAATAAGCATTTCGACAGATCAAGACGCAAATCAAGATAGTGATCGAGGAAGTTAATATTCTGTTCAGGGTCGAGCGTTTCCAGCAAGGCAGAGGCCGGATCGCCTTGATGACTGATCCCGATCTTATCGATTTCATCGAGCATAATGACCGGGTTCATCACCTGACACTCTTTTAATGCCTGCACAATTTTCCCCGGCATCGCTCCAATATAGGTGCGGCGATGCCCTTTGATCTCAGCCTCATCGCGCATACCACCGACACTAAAGCGGAAGAATGGGCGATCTAAGCTGCTGGCAATGGAATGACCAATTGACGTTTTACCTACGCCCGGGGGGCCAACCAGCAGCATAATGGCACCACTGATGGCATTTTTATACGCACCTACCGCCAGAAATTCGATAATGCGATCTTTGACATCAGTCAGCCCATCATGGTCTTGATCCAAGATTTTGCGGGCCTTTTTTAAATCGATGCGTTGCTCTTTTTCAACCCCCCACGGCACTTGGCTGATCCAGTCGAGATAATTCCGTGTTACCGCATATTCGGGTGAACCGGTTTCCAGAATTTGCAGTTTTTTCAGCTCTTCATCAAAACGACTCTGTACGGCGGGCGGTATTTTTTTATCTTTCATCCGGGCATTGAAGCCTTCCACTTCGGCCGTTTTATCGTCTTTTTCCAAGCCTAATTCTTTTTGGATCACTTTCAGCTGTTCATGCAAAAAGAACTCACGTTGCCGTTCGCTGATGGTTTTGTTGACCTCTTCGCGGATCTGCGTCTGCAGCTTGGCGACTTCAATCTCTTTTTTCAGGATCGCCAGCGACTTTTTCATCCGCGGGATCAACAGCGAGGTGTCCAGCACCTCTTGTAATTCTTCGGCACTGGCAGTGGTGATTGCTGCGGCTAAATCAGCCAGCGGGGACGGGTCATTCGGGCTGAAACGGTTCATATAGTGTTTCAGCTCTTCGCTGTATAACGGGTTGATCGGTAGTAACTCTTTCAATGCACCGATCAATGCCATGGCATAGGCTTTGATTTCAGTTTCTGATTCAGCCTGATCATTTTCCATATAACGGACTTCGACCAGATAGGGTGGTTTATCCGTGAGCCAATTGACAATTTCAACTCGCTGAACCCCTTCTGCCACGAATTGGATCTCGCCTTCACCACTGCTGGCTTGCAAAATTCGCACGGCGCAGCCGGTTTTAGGAACAATATCTTTTAGTGGAATGGCGTCACTTACATCATCGCCAATACGGAAGAGGGCAACCATTTTATGTGCCGTATGAGCAACACGCTCAATGGTTTTGCCCCAAGGGTTTGCCTGGATTTGTACCGGTAAAACTTGTGCCGGAAGAAAAGGACGACCTTGAATGGGAAGAATGTATAGCTGTGCTGGCCGTTCCTGACCGGGGACGATCAGTCCCGTTTTAGGATGTACTTCTGCTGTTGTTGATTCGTTTTCAATGCTCATATCACGCACCTGTTACAGTAAATGATGATGTTAAAATAAGGTCAGGAATGCGATTTTCAATATAAGCATAGTCAAAAACGCTAGTACAAATGCAGAGTTAGCTCATACTGTGATGTAATGCGAAACTTAGGCTGGCAGAAATGAACATCAAAAACCGCTTATGGCGCGGTTAAAACGCCATAAACGGTTGGAGTTGCAGATCTCAGACGTGAGCTGTTTTTTTGGTTGTAGCAATAGGCAGCACTTGTTCATCCGGGTTTTCTTGCTCTAAAACCACATCAAATTTCCAGATGTGATGCAGGTGTTTCATCACTTCCTGTGCGGAGTCAGCCAACGGAATGCGGTTGTTCGCGTAATAGCGCAAGGTAAGAGTGCGATCGCCTCGCAGATCGACGTTATATACCTGAATGTTGGGTTCATGCTCCCCAAGGTTATATTGCGCCGATAATTTGTGGCGTAGCTTGCGATAACCCTCTTCGTTGTGAATAGCTGCAACTTCGATGAAGTCTTTCTGATCGTCATCTTCAATTGCAAACAGATGGAAATCACGCATCACTTTCGGGCTTAAAAACTGGCTGATAAAACTCTCGTCTTTAAAGTTTTCCATGGCGTAGTGCAAGGTATCTAACCAGTTACTGCCTGCGTAATCCGGGAACCAGGCACGATCTTCTGGTGTCGGGTTTTCGCAAATCCGGCGTAGATCCTGAAACATGGCAAACCCTAATGCATATGGGTTGATGCCGGAATAATAAGGGCTGTTATACGGCGGTTGAGCAACCACGTTAGTGTGATTATGCAGAAACTCCAGCATAAATCGGTCACTCAGTTTTCCCTCGTCATACAGGTGATTCAATATGGTGTAATGCCAGAAGGTTGCCCAGCCTTCGTTCATGACCTGCGTTTGTTTTTGCGGGTAAAAATACTGGCTGATTTTACGCACGATGCGGATAATCTCGCGCTGCCATCCCTCCAGTAATGGAGAGTTTTTTTCCAGAAAATAGAGAATGTTTTCTTCCGGTTCAGCCGGGTAGCGTTGCCCTAATAAGGCATCATCTTCCTGTTGGCGGCGTTTAGGCAGTGTGCGCCAAAGTTCATTCACCTGACTTTGCAGATATTCTTCACGACGCTTTTGCCGGCGTCGCTCTTCGGATAACGACAATTTTTGCGGGCGTTTATAGCGATCAACGCCATAACTCATGAGCGCATGACAGGCATCTAGCAGGCTTTCGACCTCATCAATGCCATATTTTTCTTCACACTGAGTGATGTAATTACGGGCAAACACCAGATAGTCGATGATGGAGCTGGCATCAGTCCAGGTCTTGAACAAGTAGTTATTTTTGAAGAATGAGTTGTGTCCGTAACAGGCATGCGCGATCACCAGTGCTTGCATGGTGATGCTGTTTTCTTCCATCAAATAGGCGATACAGGGGTCAGAGTTGATGACAATTTCGTAAGCCAACCCCATCTGACCGCGTTTGTAATGTTGTTCCGTGGAGATAAATTTTTTACCAAAAGACCAGTGGTGATAACCAATCGGCATACCGACACTGGAATACGCATCCATCATCTGTTCTGCGGTAATGACTTCAATTTGATTCGGGTAAGCGCTGAGTCGGTAATGTTTGGCGACTCGCGCTATTTCTTTCTGGTAAATATCCAGTAATTCAAAGGTCCAGTCTGGCCCATCGGGCAGGGTTACTCTGCTGGCCTCTTTAACCATGGCTTCGGCTTCGCTCATGCTCCCTCCTGCTCTAGGCGGCTTGTTTTTTAAATAGTTCGCGGAACACCGGATAGATGTCTTCCTGTTTGCGAATATTCTCCATAGCAAAATGGGGGAACTGTTTAGCCAGCTCTTCATATTGGAACCACAAGCTTTGATGGGCTCGCGTGGTTATTTCGATATAAGAGAAATAACGAACCCACGGCATGATCTGATCTTCCAATAACTTACGACAATGCGGTGAGTCATCGGCCCAGTTATCACCATCGGAAGCCTGAGCCGCGTAGATATTCCATTCACTGGCCGGATAACGGCTGTGCATGATTTCGCTCATCAATTCCAGTGCGCTGGAAACAATGGTGCCGCCGGTTTCTTGGGAATAGAAGAAATCGTGTTCGTTCACTTCTTTCGCTTGCGTGTGGTGGCGAATAAACACCACCTCAACGTTTTTATAGGTTCGGGTTAAGAACAGATAGAGCAGGATATAAAAGCGTTTTGCCATATCCTTTGTTGGTTGATCCATAGAGCCGGAGACATCCATCAGGCAGAACATGACCGCCTGACTGGACGGCACAGGCCGTTTTACGAAATTATTAAAGCGCAGGTCGAAGGTATCAATGAAAGGAACTGCCTCGATCCGGCGTTTCAATTCAGCAATTTCTTTTTCCAGCAACAGCCGTTCGCTGGCATCTTCTTCGGTGTTGCCCAACGCGGCTAACTGTTCTTCCAATTCGGCTAATTGGCGTTTTTTACCGGTCTGCAACGCCACGCGACGGGCCAGAGAGTTTTGTAATGAGCGCACGATGTTGATGTTAGTGGGCACACCATTGGCGGTGTAACCAGCTCGCACATTTTTGGTTTCTACCAGTTTGGTGATCTGGTTTTTCTCCATATTCGGGAGTTCCAGATCGTCAAACAGCAGATCAAGATATTCGTCTTTCGAAATTTCAAAGGTAAATTCATCGGCACCTTCACCGCTGTCACTGGCATCACCACTGCCGCTGCCACCTTTACCGCCACCGCCTTCCGGACGATCGATATGTTCTCCGGTCACAAATCGGTCATTACCCGGATGTACCATTTCACGGTGTCCACCTTTTCCTTGATGAAAAGTGGGTTCAGTAATGTCTTTGGTCGGAATGCGAATGTTCTCGCCGCTTTCAATATCTTGAATGCTGCGTTTCGCTACCGCATCAGATACGGCCTTTTTGATCTGCGATTTATAGCGGCGGATGAACCGTTGCCGGTTCACCGCACTTTTGTTTTTACCATTCAATCGTCTGTCGATGAAATGGACCATAGCTTTGATCTCCTCATCCACTAAGTGGATTTGCGTACACGCAGATACCACTCGGAGAGCAGGCGAACTTGCTTGCGGGTGTAACCTTTTTCCATCATTCGTTCGACGAAGTTTTCATGTTTCTTCATCTCATCAGCCGATGTTTTGGTGTTGAACGAGATCACCGGCAACAAGTCTTCGGTGTTAGAGAACATTTTCTTCTCGATCACAGCACGTAGTTTTTCATAGCTGGTCCAATTCGGATTCCGACCGGCATTGTTCGCGCGTGCACGCAGCACGAAGTTCACAATCTCGTTACGGAAATCTTTTGGATTGCTGATACCGGCTGGTTTCTCGATTTTTTCCAGCTCGCTGTTTAATGAACTACGGTCAAACAGCTGGCCGGTTTCAGGGTCACGATATTCCTGATCCTGAATCCAGAAATCAGCATACGTGACGTAGCGATCGAAAATGTTCTGACCGTATTCAGAGTAAGACTCCAGATAGGCGGTCTGTATTTCTTTACCGATAAATTCCACATAACGCGGAACCAGGAAGCCTTTAATGAATTCCAGATAACGATCGTGCAATTCTTGCGGGAATTGCTCACGTTCGATCTGTTGTTCCAGCACGTAGAACAAGTGCACCGGGTTCGCCGCTACTTCGGTGTGGTCGAAGTTAAATACCCGCGACAAGATCTTAAAGGCAAAACGAGTCGACAAGCCGGACATGCCTTCATCAATACCAGCATAGTCGCGGTATTCCTGATAAGACTTGGCCTTCGGATCGGTGTCTTTCAGGCTTTCGCCGTTATACACCCGCATCTTCGAGTAAATGCTGGAGTTTTCTGGTTCTTTCAGACGCGACAGAATGCTGAACTGTGCCAGATATTCCAGTGTGCCTGGTGCGCATTTGGCTTGTACCAGTTCGCTGTGCATCAGCAATTTTTCGTAAATATGCATCTCTTCAGAGACGCGCAAGCAATAAGGCACTTTGACGATATAGACACGGTCAAGGAAGGCTTCATTGTTTTTGTTGTTACGGAATTGCTGCCATTCTGATTCGTTAGAATGCGCCAAAATAATGCCATCAAAGGGCAGGGCGGAAAGCCCTTCTGTGCCGTTATAGTTGCCTTCTTGAGTGGCCGTCAGTAACGGATGCAGCACTTTGATGGGCGCTTTGAACATTTCCACGAATTCCATTAAGCCTTGATTGGCAAGGCATAATGAGCCGGAATAAGCGTAAGCATCGGCATCGTTCTGGGCATAATGCTCAAGTTTACGAATATCGACTTTACCGACCAGCGCGGAAATATCCTGATTGTTTTCATCGCCCGGTTCAGTTTTGGCAATTGCAATCTGATCCAAAATGGATGGGTAAACTTTTTCCACTTTGAATTTGCTGATATCACCACCAAATTCATGCAGACGTTTAGCCACCCAAGGCGACATGATATTTTTCAGGTAGCGTTTAGGAATGCCATATTCCTGTTCGAGAATTTTGCCATCTTCATTGACGTCAAACAGGCAAAATGGGTGATCGTTCACCGGAGAACCCTTGATGCGATAAATCGGTATTTTTTGCATCAATGATTTTAATTTTTCAGCCAGTGATGATTTACCGCCCCCGACTGGGCCTAACAGATACAGGATCTGTTTCTTCTCTTCCAAGCCTTGGGCTGAATGTTTCAGGTAGGCCACGATCTGTTCGATGGCTTCTTCCATACCGTAGAAGTCATCTTTGAACGCAGGATAACGTGACAATATGCGGTTAGAAAAAATCCGGCTGAGGCGTGGTTCCAGTGCCGTATCGACCATTTCTGGTTCACCAATAGCCAGCAACAGGCGCTCTGCAGCGGAGACATAGCAAGAACGGTCATTACGGCACAACTCCAGAAATTCCTGAAGTGTGTATTCTTCTTCTCTGGCTGCTTCGTAACGGCGCTGATAATGATCAAAAATACCCATAGCTTCTCCCCCAATACTGAGATGAGTCCCATTCGTGATGGGGCTACATGCATCTGTTTCATTTGTAAGCCTAGACGACATTTTGCCAATGGTGTCAGAAAGTCTTCATAAATCCTGTAGTTGCCGACCATTAAGCAGTGCCATCTGGTACAAAAAAACACATTCCGAATATTCTGTAGCTATTGTTGTGCCACTCCGGCTACTGAATGTCAAAAAATAAACAAACATTTAACGACTAATAGCTATTTACGTAACGAAGAGGAAAACAGGTCAAATAATCTGCTGATTTTTGATAGGAAAAGATAAAAAAAGCCACCGCAGAGGGCGATGGCTTAGGCAATTATGAGGTTTGATTACGATTATGGTGCAATCAAGCGATGTTACATGGTTTCAGATGCCATATCTGGCGGACATAATCCTGGATCGAGCGATCTGAGTTAAATTTGCCCACTGATGCAGCATTAATGATCGCCATTTTGGCCCAGCCTGCTTTATCACGATACAGTGCATCTATACGTTTATGTGCTGCATCGTAAGAAGCAAAATCGGCGAGTGCCAGATAAGTGTCGCCCCAATCGAGCAGTGATTTTTTGATCGATTGCAGTTCACCCGGACGTCCTGGCGTGAAGTAATCTGTATCTAACCAGTCGAGAGCCGATTTGATTTCCGGATTTGCATAGTAATAATCCCAAGGGTTATAACCATGCGCTTTTAGGTTCTTTACTTCTTCAACATTCATACCGAAGATGACGCAATTATCATCGCCTACCTCTTCTGCGATCTCGATGTTAGCACCATCCAACGTACCAATCGTGATAGCGCCGTTCATCGCCAGTTTCATGTTACCAGTCCCCGACGCTTCATAACCGGCGGTTGAGATCTGTTCAGAAACATCGGCTGCCGGGATCAGTTTTTCTGCCAGACTGACGCGATAGTTTGGCATAAACACGACTTTCAGTTTGCCGTTGATCCGCTGATCAGCATTAATGCGCTCACCAATTTTATTGATGGCGTAAATGATGTCTTTGGCCACCCGATAGCCCGGCGCTGCTTTTGAACCGAAGATAAATACACGTGGGTGCATGTCATATTCCGGGTTCAGCAGCAGACGACGGTAGAGCACTAAAATGTGCAGCAGGTTTAATTGCTGACGTTTGTACTCATGCAGACGTTTGATTTGAATATCAAAAATAGCATCGGCACTCACTTCAATACCGGTTTCTGCCTTAATGACTTTAACCAGTTTTTCTTTGTTGTGGCGTTTGATATCCATGAATTTCTTCTGGAATGCCGCATCATCCGCATGTTTGGTCAGTTGTTGCAACACATCCAGATTTAATGGCCACTTCGTACCAACGGTTTCGGTAAACAGATTAGCCAGTTCCTGATTACAAGAAAGCAACCAGCGACGAGGGGTGACGCCGTTAGTGACGTTGCAGAATTTATCCGGCCAGAGGGCATTAAATTCTGGGAACAGATCTTCTTTCACCAGCTTGGAATGAATTTCCGCCACGCCATTTACTTTGTGTGAAGTCACAACACACAGATTTGCCATACGCACACGACGTGGGTTGCCTTCGTCAATGATAGAAAGTTTACGTTTCACATCATTGTCACCCGGCCATTTCACGTCGACTTCATTTTTCAGGAAGTAAGCATTGATTTCATAAATGATCTCAAGATGGCGAGGCAGTACTTTTTCAAACAGGTAAACCGGCCAGGTTTCAAGGGCTTCTGGCAACAAGGTATGGTTAGTGTAAGAGAATACTTGCTTACAAATATTCCACGCATCGAGCCATTCCAGACCTTCATCATCGATCAATTCACGCATCAGCTCTGGGATCGCGATAGTTGGATGCGTATCGTTCAGTTGTACCGCAATTTGCGCAGCAAAGTCTTTGAAGTCGGTATGCGTGCGTTTGTAACGACGCATAATGTCTTTCAAGGAACAGGCGCAGAAGAAATATTGCTGCACCAGACTCAGCTCTTTACCCGCTTCTGTTTCATCATTCGGATAAAGCACTTTGGAAATAGTTTCTGCTTCGGCTTTTTCTTTCTGAGAGTCGATATAACCACCGTGGTTAAACACATCCCAATCAAAGAATTCAGAAGCGCGAGATTCCCACAAACGCAGAATGTTGACGGTCTGAGCACCAAAGCCAACGATCGGAATATCCCAAGGTACACCTTTGATTACGCGACCGGGGTGCCACACTTTACGGACTTTGCAATCTTCGCCAAACACGGTTTCGACATAACCGTAGAGTGGAATTTCCTGTACCGATTCCGGACGGCAAATTTCCCACGGGTTGCCATATTCACGCCATGAATCAGGACGCTCAACCTGACGGCCATCGCGGATCTCCTGACGGAACAAGCCATGCTCATAATGCAGGCCATAACCCAGAGCCGGATAACCCAGCGTTGCCAGTGAATCAATAAAACAAGCAGCCAAACGACCCAAACCGCCGTTACCAAGAGCCATATCCGGTTCTTCTTCGCACAGATCAGTCAATTCCAGACCGAGTTCTTTCAGTGCGGCGTCACAGGTTTGATAAAGCCCTAAATTATGCAGGTTGTTGGCGGTCAGTCGTCCCATCAGGAATTCGGCTGAAAAGTAGTGCACGGCACGCGTGTCTTTCTTGAAGTGAGTCTGTTGTGTGCTGGTCAGTCGGTCGAACAGCATCTGATTGATAGTGGCGCAGGTTGCCATCCACCATGCTTGTTTGCTTGCTTTCTTTTCACTGGTGCCCAGTGTGGTGCGAAGATGGTGAACGATCTCTTGCTTAAACTCATCCTTGTCCAGTGCAAACAGCTGTTGCTCCAAAGGATTCACCATAGCGATTACCTCTTTTTAAAACCAGTTAAGTCTTGGCCACAAAATATACAGTAAACTACATTAGCTTATTTTTTGTGTCGTGTATCGCGCGCGCTATTAGAGATTCGCATGATGTTGACCGAATGTCCTCTGTAGAATCTTCTGTATTGTTCGAGTTGTTATTCCTGTCACATATGTAATTCCCATATAATTGTTACATCACTATTTCGTATCAGGATTCCCGTTGGATATCGATTATTTTGCTGAAAACGGTCTGCTTGCAAAGACAATACCGGGGTTTGCGCCGCGCCAAGCTCAGGTTCACATGGCAGATGCGGTCAGTAAAACGATCCAGAGTGCAGGTCGTTTGCTGGTGGAAGCCGGAACCGGCACCGGGAAAACGTTCGCCTATCTGGTGCCCGCCTTAGATAGTGGCAAGCGCGTCATCATCAGTACCGGTTCGAAAGCCCTGCAAGATCAGCTTTACGAGCGCGATCTGCCGACCCTGCTATTAGCCATGCAATACGGTAAACCGGTCGCTCAGTTGAAGGGGCGTTCGAATTATCTTTGCACTTATCGTTTAGCGTTGCTGGAGCAGGAAATGCACTTTCTGGCTGCAGACGTGTTTGCCGATTTGCCGAAGGTGCGTAATTTTAAGGCGCGAACCCTCAGTGGTGATGTCGCTGATATTCCTGGGTTACAGGAACAGGCACCGATTTTACCTTTTGTTACCAGCACTAATGACAACTGTTTAGGTCGCGAATGCCCCGATTATGAAACCTGTTTTCTGGTCAAAGCACGACGTAAAGCACTCGATGCGCAGGTGGTGGTGATCAACCATCATCTGTTTTTTGCTGATATGTCGGTCAAAGACACGGGGTTTGGTGAATTGTTACCTGATGCCGACGTCTATATCTTCGATGAAGCACATCAATTACCGGATATCGCCAGCCAGTATTTTGGCGAGTCACTTTCCAGCCGCCAACTGTCTGATGTCGCTGAAGAATTACGTCTGGCTTACCGCTTGGAAGCCAAAGATATGGCGCAACTGGGTAAAGCGGCGGACCGTTTGATTCAAGATTGTCAGGCAATGCGCTTGTCGTTTGGTGTAGAGCCTTCCCGTGGCAATCTGCGTGATATTCTGGCGCAACCAGCCATGCAGCGTGATTTACAACGCCTGAAAGAAACCATTAAATTTTGCTACGACGTTTGTAAATTGGCACTCGGGCGTGGAGAGCAGATCAATAATTGTTTTGAGCGTTTAACCGGCTTTCTGACCGCAGTCGATCATGTCACGGCGATCACGGAAGTGGGGGCCGCGTATTGGTATGAAACCACCAAACGCCATTTCACTTTAAACGTAACACCACTTTCCATCGCGGAACGTTTTGCGCAAGAGGTGATGCGGGTCGGTTGTAGCTGGATTTTCACTTCCGCGACGCTCACCGTCGGTGAGGAATTTAATTATTTCTCTCAGCGTATGGGCGTGGAGGATGCTGATACTTGTCTGTTAGATAGCCCGTTTGATTACGAGCATCAGTCATTGCTGTGTGTGCCGCGAAATTTACCGGATACGTCAAATTATCAGCGTGCCACGCAACTGGCGGAGCGTTTATTACCGGTGATTGAACAAGTACCGGGCGGCTGTTTTTTCCTGTGTACCAGCTACAACAGTGTCAATCAGATAGCACAAGTATTACGCGATAAACTCGATCGTACAGTGCTGGTGCAAGGTGATGATAATAAACAGCGCATTTTGGCCGATTTTGTGGCAGATGGACATGCTGTGTTGGTGGCGACTTCCTCCTTCTGGGAAGGGGTCGATGTGCGTGGCGCCGCGTTATCCTGCGTTATCATTGATAAGTTGCCGTTTACTTCACCGGACGAACCATTACTGAAAGCGCGTATGGAAGATTGCCGTCTGCAAGGTGGCGATCCGTTCCAGCAATTGCAATTACCCGAAGCCGTTATTGTGTTAAAGCAAGGGGTAGGGCGATTGATCCGCGATTATCAGGATCGTGGTATCCTGATCCTCTGTGACCCGCGATTGGTCAATAAACCATATGGTGCGGCATTCCTGAAAAGTTTGCCGCCGATCCCGCGTTGTCGGGATCTGACACGTTTAAGTGAATTCTGGACAATACCGGACATGCCGGTGGTTGAGCCGGCTGCCTTATTACAACCGGCCTTATTACAAGAAGAGACGATTACTGATGAAAATTCTGGCGATTGATACAGCCACCGAAGCTTGTTCTGCAGCCTTATTATGGAACGATGCTGTATTGACCCGCGAACAAGTCGCACCACAAGGGCATACCCGATTAATTCTACCGATGGTGAGTGAATTAATGGCAGAAGCGGGCACATCATTACAAGGGTTGGATGCCATTGCATTTGGCCGCGGCCCTGGTTCTTTTACCGGTGTGCGTATCGGTATTGGTGCGGCACAAGGTTTGGCGTATGGTGCCAATGTGCCACTGATTGGCATTTCAACGCTGCAGATGCTGGCACAAGGCGCTTACCGTCGACAGCAAGCGGAAAAGGTCATTGCCGCAATAGATGCGCGTATGAATGAAATCTATCTTGGCGCGTTTACACTGCAAGATGGGCGCATGCAACCGGTACTTGATGAAGCAGTTATTCTGCCGGAACAAGCTGCCCAACTTCTGCACGCAGTGACAGCAAAAATAGCCGGTGGCGTTGCCGTAGGCACCGGATTCACCTGCTATACTGAATTAGCGGCGAAATTGGACCTGTTACCAGCAGAGAATCAGGTCGAATTAAATCTGCCATGGGCTCAGGATATGCTGCCACAAGCGGTTGCCGCGTATCAGGCTGGTGAGTATTGTGATCCATCTCTGGCTACACCCGTATATTTACGTGATAAGGTGACTTGGAAAAAGCTGCCGGGTCGTGAATAATTAGTGAACAGGATGAGTTAACCCGTTTTCTATGAATATAGCTGCTAGCAATCTTTCGATCACAGGTTTAAGCCGACCGGATGGTTACCTCTATCCGGGGAAAGATCGTGCCAGTGAGGAAACTGCTGAACAGAGCAGTACCAAGTCTGACTCCGTGGTTTTTGCTGCCGGGGCGGAAGAGGCGGCAGAAAAGTTAACTTACGACCAACCTAGCCCGAAACAAAGTCGGGCTATCTATGCTTATAAAGATGTTGCCCTTCAAGATCGCCGCAGTCAGCTTGAACAAATGCTGCGTGTCGATATGTATGCATGAAACTCCTTTCTGAGAACAACAAAATGAAGTGGATCTCGCTGTTTTTCCTCTTATTTGTCACTGCCTGCGCCAATAACAACACTGGCTATTATGCTGATGACTCTGTACTGATCCGCCAGCAATTCTCCCAAATGGCGCAGCCCAATAATCCGCAAGGTTGGTTGGTGAAATGGAGCGGGGTGATTGCGCAAACCCGTAATCTGGCCACTGGTACAGAAGTAGAAGTGGTTTATTTACCACTAAGCTATAACGGTACACCGCAACAATCAGAACAATCACCGGGTCGCTTTATTGCGATCTTCCCGCAGTTGCTTGATCCGGTGCTGTATGCCAAAGGGCGTAGCATTACCGTCTCTGGTGCAACAGCGCCATCTCGCGAAGGCAAAATTGGTGAGATGCCATATCGGTTTGCGGTCATGAACGCGACCGAGCACAAGCTGTGGCCAATCGTGAAAGAAGTCGAAGTTCGTTACGAACGCCCGCTGTTTGATGACGGATTTTATTATCATCATCGCGTGATCGTTCCGCGCTAATATACCCTTTGTACTTGAAGTTGCAGTGTCGTTGACGGCGCTGACTCACCCCAATCACATAGTATCTCTATGCTCATGGGGATTCGTTCGCTTGTCGCCTTGCTGCAACTCCAATTACTTTGGGTATAAATCTTTTTGTGGCAATAATCACCAATTGTTATCTGATTGTTGCCATTCTCGCGCCATCGTTTCATACTAACCGCTACTTGTCGGAGTGCCCTTTGGGCTGAGACCGTTAATTCGGGATCCGTTGAACCTGATCAGGCTAGAACCTGCGAAGGGAAACAAGAGTTGCGCTCAGGAATCGATCTTCATTAGAGTGTTTCCTCGCCAGATCTCTTAAGATCTTTTGCTGCAAAACTCCTCTCAACGCTACTTCCGGCAAGCCATCCGAATTCTATTTAAGGTGAGCTTGCTATGTCGAAAAATCTAACTTCCCGTGAACGCCGCGAATCAGCGAAAGAGTATCTGTCTACATTAGCGTCCCAAACATTTCCTAATTCCGATCGTGAATATATTGAAGGTTCACGCCCGGATATTCGTGTGCCGATGCGTCGCATTAACCTCAGCCCTTCATTAATTGGTGGCACAAAACAAGCGCCTATTTTTGAAGAGAATGCGCCAGTGTTGGTGTATGACCCATCCGGTGCATATGGTGACCCCGATCAGCAAGTGGATGTCACCAAGGGCTTAGCACCACTGCGTTTGAACTGGATCTTGGAACGTAACGATACCGAAGAAGTCAGCGAACCAAACTCTGCCTTTACCCGTGCCCAAGCTGAACAGCTGGCATTAGTGCCGAAAATGGCGGTTCAGGCGCCGATCCGTAAAGCCAAAGCAGGGCATTGTGTTAGCCAGCTGCATTATGCACGGAAAGGCATCATTACCCCTGAGATGGAATATATCGCGATCCGCGAGAATCAACGTCGTCTGCAAGAGGGTGAAAAAGGCATTACGCCAGAATTTGTGCGTCAGGAAGTGGCCGAAGGCCGTGCGATCATTCCAGCTAACATTAACCATGTTGAAAGCGAACCGATGATCATTGGCCGTAATTTCTTAGTGAAAATTAACGCCAATATCGGTAATTCTGCGGTGAGTTCCAGCATCGAAGAGGAAGTTGAAAAACTGATCTGGTCAACCCGCTGGGGCGCTGACACCGTGATGGATCTGTCGACCGGTCGCCACATTCACGCTACCCGCGAATGGATCTTACGTAACAGCCCTGTGCCGATTGGTACGGTGCCAATGTATCAAGCACTGGAAAAAGTAAACGGCATCGCTGAAAACCTGACTTGGGAAGTGATGCGTGACACGCTGATCGAACAGGCGGAACAGGGGGTAGATTACTTCACCATCCATGCCGGTTTGTTGCTGCGTTATGTGCCGATGACGGCGAAACGTGTGACGGGCATTGTGTCGCGTGGCGGCTCCATCATTGCGAAATGGTGTCTGGCACATCATCAGGAAAACTTCCTATATACCCATTTCCGCGAAATCTGTGAGATCTGCGCACAATACGATGTCGCGCTGTCGCTGGGCGATGGTTTGCGTCCTGGCTCGATTGCTGATGCGAACGATGAGGCGCAATTTTCTGAGCTGCGCACGTTGGGTGAACTGACGAAAGTGGCGTGGGAATATGACGTGCAGGTGATGATCGAAGGGCCGGGTCACGTACCGATGCACCTGATCAAAGAGAACATGGATGAGCAGCTCAAACATTGTCACGGTGCTCCGTTCTACACCTTAGGCCCGCTAACCACTGATATTGCACCGGGTTATGATCATTTCACCTCCGGCATTGGTGCAGCGATGATTGGCTGGTTTGGTTGCGCGATGCTGTGTTATGTCACGCCAAAAGAGCATTTGGGCCTGCCTAATAAAGAAGACGTCAAACAAGGTTTGATCGCTTACAAGATTGCCGCACATGCTGCTGATCTGGCGAAAGGTTTCCCAGGCGCGCAAATTCGTGACAATGCAATGTCGAAAGCACGTTTTGAATTCCGTTGGGAAGATCAGTTCAATCTGGCGCTTGATCCTGAAACTGCACGCTCTTATCACGATGAAGATCTGCCACAAGAGTCTGGCAAAGTCGCGCATTTCTGCTCCATGTGTGGCCCGAAATTCTGCTCAATGAAAATCAGTCAGGAAGTGCGCCAGCTGGCGAACGATGGTGCATTTGACGCTGAAGATGAAGTTGCCTCTGGTATGCAACAACAAGCGGCAGCCTTCCGCGAACAGGGTAGCGAGCTGTATCTGGCGCGTGAGGTGGAGTAATGAATGGCGATTCCTTACGCACTCAGGCATCTCGCCCGATTGTCTGGAGCATCGCTGGCAATGACTGTGGCGGCGGAGCAGGGCTCGCCGCAGATCTGCTGACCATCCACGATTTGGGTGGTCATGCTTGCCCGGTGGTGAGCTCCGTAACAGCTCAAAACTCGCTCACGTTGCGTAGTGCTGAGGCGGTGTCAGCAAAAATATTGCGAGATCAGTTAGATGTATTGGCGGTTGATTTGCCGCCAGTGGCTATCAAAATTGGTCTGCTGCCAACTATTGAACATGTCGCGTTACTGGCCGATTGGCTGGCGGATTTTAAAGCCAAACAAAGCTGTTTTGTGGTGCTTGATCCAGTGGTGATCACCAGTCAGGGCGGCAACATGGCCGAGCAGGACATCCGCGAGGCGTTGCTGACGAAATTGTTACCGCAGCTGGATCTGATCACGCCGAATCTGAATGAATTGGTGTGGCTGCTAAAACTGCCAGCCGATCATTTTTCATCTGCAGATTATCCGTTGTCATTACTTGAAGCAGCCAGTGCTAAGCTGCGCGAATTGGGTGTCAGTGCTGTGCTTTGCAAGGGCGGCCATTTTAACGATGCGCTCACTCGCGATTATTTCTCTGACGGCACTCAGTGCTTTGTTCTGGAATCAGAACGAGTTATCACTCGCCATGGACATGGCACGGGTTGCACATTGGCATCTGCAATTGCCGCGTTGTTGGCTCAAGGTTATGACATCACTGATGCGTTAGCCGTGGCGAAAGCTTATGTGCAGCAAGGTTTGCGACAAGCACAAGCGCTTGGGCAAGGTCCGGGGCCGGTCGCGCATGTTGGCTGGCCTGAGCTGGCGATTGATTTTCCGCAACCGCGCTGGGTAACGCAGAATAATGGTGTTTGGCAGTTAGACGCATCACTGGCGGTCGCGGCTTTTCCGGCGACCGATCACCAATTAGGGTTATATCCGGTTGTGGACTCGGTGCAGTGGATTGAAAAATTACTGCAATGGGGTGTCAGAACACTGCAATTGCGGGTGAAAGATCCAGAAGCTCCCGATTTGGAACAGCAGATCCAGCAAGCTATAAAACTTGGTCAACAGTATCAGGCACGATTGTTCATCAACGATTACTGGCAATTGGCGGTCAAGCATGGCGCCTACGGCGTGCATCTTGGGCAAGAAGATCTGCAAATCGCCGATCTGAATGCGATCCGTGATGCGGGGTTACGACTGGGTATTTCTACCCACGGCTTTTTTGAATTAGCGCGCGCGTTTGCCTTACAACCTTCCTATATTGCGTTAGGCCATATCTTCCCGACGCAAACCAAAGAGATGCCATCGCAACCGCAAGGCTTACAGCGGTTAGATCGTTATGTGGCGCTTGCCAGTGATTTTCCAACCGTTGCTATCGGTGGTATTTCTGAAGCTCGTGTTCCAGAAGTGCAAGTTTCCGGTGTCGGTAGTATTGCGTTGGTGAGTGCCATTACTAAAGCAGCTGATCCACACGTGGCGACTGAGCGTCTGTTACGGCTGGTGGAAGGGAATATACCAGAGGCGGTTGTTTATGACTGACATGCTCTCTGATGATGAATTTCTGCGTTACGGGCGGCAGATATTACTGCCAGAAATCGGCGAAGCAGGTCAGCTTAAACTGAAACAAAGTAAAGTGCTGATTGTCGGTTTAGGCGGGCTGGGTTCTCCGGCTTCACTTTATCTGGCGGCAGCCGGTGTCGGTGAATTGTGGCTGGCGGATGGTGACAAGGTTGATAGCAGTAATCTGCAGCGGCAAGTTTTGTATCGCACAGCAGATCGCCATCAACCGAAAACTAAAGCGGCTTGTGCTCATCTAACTGCGTTAAATCCTGCCGTTAAATACCAAAGTCTACTTGCGGTGGACGAAGCTTTATTGGCGGAAATCGTGCCGCAAGTCGATGTAGTGCTCGATTGTTCAGACAACATGCTCACCCGTCAGCGTGTGAATGTGGCCTGTATTCGTGCGCAAAAGCCACTGATCACGGCTGCAGCAACGGGTTGGGAAGGGCAACTGTTATTGATCGAGCCAACGCAACAAACCGCCTGTTATCACTGTCTGTTTCCACTCAATGAGGAGACCGGATTGAGCTGTCGCGAAGCGGGCATTGTAGGCCCGGTGGTCGGTATGTTGGGCACGGCGCAAGCACTGCTGGCTCTGCAATTACTCTGTGATTTGCCACGACCAACCGGCATTTTGCAGCGCTTTGATGGCCGAACTCTGCAATGGCAGCGCCTGAAAACGCAGGCTGATCCGACTTGCCCGATTTGTCATTCCTCTGCTTTATCATCTTCTTCGATGGAGTTTCCGACATGCAAATCCGCTTAAACGGCGAGTCGCTGCAACTCGAATCATCTTGCAGCCTTGAAGCGCTGTTATCCGCGCAAAATCAGCTTAAAGCCGGTGTCGCGGTGGCGATAAACCAACAGGTCATCCCACGCAGCCAGTGGAGCCATACCTATCTTTCTGAACACGACGACGTGGATCTGTTTCGCGCCATCGCTGGAGGTTAACCATGACGTTACCATTACAGATCGCCGATAAAACATTTAGCTCTCGTTTACTCACCGGCACTGGCAAATTTGCCTCGGCTCAGGTGATGCAACAGGCATTAACGGCCAGTGCCACGCAAATTGTTACGCTGGCACTGAAACGTGTGCGCCTAGATGAGCCCGACCTGCAAATTCTGGCACCGTTGCGGGCGATGGGCGTGCAATTGCTGCCGAACACCTCCGGTGCTCGTAATGCGAAAGAAGCGATTTTCGCCGCACAACTGGCGCGCGAAGCGCTCGGCACGAACTGGCTGAAGTTAGAAATTCATCCTGATCCGCGTTACCTGATGCCTGATCCGATAGAAACTTTTAAAGCCGCAGAAGAGCTTTGCAAGCAGGGTTTTGTTGTGCTGCCATACTGCGGCGCGGATCCGCTGCTGTGTAAACGCTTGGAAGAGGTCGGTTGTGCCGCCGTCATGCCTCTCGGTGCAGCGATTGGTTCGAATCAGGGGCTTTCCACCAAAGCGATGCTGGAAATTATCATCGAACAAGCCAGCGTACCGGTGATTGTGGATGCCGGCATCGGTGCGCCATCGCATGCCGCTGCCGCACTGGAGATGGGGGCTGATGCCGTGTTGGTGAATACCGCAATTGCGGTCGCGGGCGATCCGATTGCCATGGCGCAAGCCTTCAAAATGGCAGTGGAAGCTGGCCGTATCGCTTACGAAAGTGGTCTCGGTGCAGTAAATCAGCAAGCCATTGCTTCCAGCCCGTTAGCGGCATTTTTGGAGACACTGGCATGAGTTTCTACGATGAATGGGCCAAACTCGATTGGGGCGAGCAGCAAGCGTGGGTGCTTGCACAAACTGACGCCGATGTGGAACGCGCTTTGGCCCGATTAGCGCGTACCGGCAAACGAGAACTTGCCGATTTTGCTGCATTAATCTCGCCCGCTGCCGAAAAATATCTCCTGCCCATGACCGAATTGTCGCAAAAACTGACCCGCCAGCGTTTCGGTAACACCATCAATATGTATCTGCCGCTTTATCTGGCTAACCTTTGCGCCAATGACTGTACCTATTGCGGTTTTTCGATGAGCAACAAAATCAAACGCAAAGTGCTGTCGTTGGAAGAGATTGATCGCGAATGTCAGGTCATTCGTCAGATGGGCTTTAAGTCGCTGTTACTAGTGACGGGTGAACATGAACGCAAATCCGGCATGGATTATTTCCGGCAGGTTTTCCCGGTCATCAAACCGTATGTTTCTTATCTGATGATGGAAGTACAGCCGCTCTCCACTGATGATTACCGAGAACTGGTGAGTATGGGGCTTGATGGCGTGATGGTCTATCAGGAAACCTATCATGAGCCGACCTATGACGAGCATCATCTGCGCGGCAAGAAGAAAGATTTCCGCTGGCGTCTGGAAACCCCAGACCGTCTGGGGGAAGCAGGGGTGGATAAAATCGGCCTAGGCGCATTACTGGGGTTAGGGGATTGGCGTACTGACAGCTTAATGGTGGCGCGTCATCTGCAATACCTGCGTAAAACCCATTGGCAGAGCCGTTATTCCATCTCATTCCCGCGCTTGCGCCCATGCACCGGCGGTTTCCAACCGGCAAACCCAATGAGTGATCGTCAGTTATTACAACTGATCTGCGCTTATCGGTTATTCGATCCGGAAGTGGAATTATCGCTTTCCACCCGCGAAGGGCCGGAGTTCAGGGATTTCCTGATGCAAGTCGGTATCACCACCATGAGCGCAGGTTCGAAAACTCAGCCGGGCGGCTACGCCGAAGATCATCCCGAACTGGAACAATTTGCGGTAAGTGATGAGCGCAGCCCCGTTCAGGTGGCATCAGTGATTCAAAAGCAAGGTATGGAAGTGATCTGGCAAGAGTCCAGTCCACAACATTGGCATAACGCGCCGATTTCTCAATAAAATCATTAAGCAGAGACTGCAAAATGCGAAAAAATAGGAAAAGTATTTTGCATTTTGCAGTCATATGCATCTAATCAGTGCAATATCTCCGTATGTAATAAATAAAATCATTTAATATCAATAGGTTGAAGTGTTTTATTTGTTTGTAAAAAAATTGGCATCAAATGTGAATTAGTTATTGCAGCTAAGACCAACTTCGCCAGATGTGATCGGCTGAAACTATTTCGGAGCAAATATGCCAGTCATTACTTACACAATGAATCACACACTCGTGCTGACAGTTGATGGCGAACTCAATAATAATATGGTTGAAGAAATCCGGCCAATCATTGATGCATTAATTCAAAAACACACAGATGTATTGGTTGATATCAGTGCGGTGGGTTTTATTGATGCTGCTGGCATTGGCTCTTTAATTTACCTCTACAAACAACTGCAAAATAATGACCGACGAATGCGTTTGATCTGCAAACAGGGTCAACCTCGCGATTTGCTTTCTATTTTGCATATTGATCGAACCATCACTTGTTATTCCAGCATTCGCGATTTTTTAGCTGATCTCTCGGCAAAAAAATCAGCATCCGAATTACGTTCACACGTTTCATTGGCTATGTAGTGCACTGCAGACTCGTCAGGCATTTCCGATTTGGTTAAACTGTGCGTTTTAGGATCACCTGAATTCTGTTTATGCTGGCTGCTTGTCGTAATTTCCTGAGCTTTAATAATATGACTTGGACCATGTGGCTGAAAAAGTTACTGGTCTTATGGCTGCTCTGGTTTTGCGCTTGGCACCTCTCTATATTTTTACGTATTGTCAGTTATATCTGGTATGACCCATCATCCACTTCATTTATGGATGAACAATTAGCCATGTTGCAGTTGGAAAATTCAGCCATAAAAAAACAGCAGACGTGGATACCCTATACCTCCGTCTCTAAATCATTAAAACGTGCCTTAATCGCAGCGGAAGATGCCAAGTTTCTCGATCATGATGGTTTTGATTGGGATGGGATTGAAAATGCGTGGGAAAAGAATCTGGCGAAAGGAAAAATTGTTGCAGGTGGCTCTACAATTAGTCAGCAATTGGCCAAAAATCTATTCCTCAGCGCGAATAAAACACCATGGCGTAAGCTGGATGAAGCCCTTATTACCGTCATGTTGGAAACTATTCTGGATAAACAGCGGATCTATGAGATTTATCTGAATGTGATCGAATGGGGCGAGGGGATTTATGGCGCTGAAGCGGCTGCCCGCAATTATTATGGGATCTCCGCAAAACAGCTTAGTCCATCCCAATCCGCTTATTTAGCTGCGATGGTAACCAACCCGCGTTATTACCAAACACACAGACGATCAGCGCATTTGCTGCATAAATCAGCAGTTATTCTCCGAAGAATGAGTCAATCTGACATTCCTGATTGATTAATTTGGCCTTGGTCAGAAAAAACGTCAGCTAGCGCATACCTCCCTCGACTCGCTGAATCTCCACCGCTATAATGGCGCGTCATTTTGTAACCGTCGCAATTTGCGTATCATTTTTAGTGGCGGTCAACCGACCACCAACAATAGCAACAGCACCAGGTGCTGAGTTTTACGAGGTAATGCAATGCAAGTTTCTGTAGAGACGACCCAAGGTCTGGAACGCCGTCTTACCATCACCGTACCAGCTGATAAAATCGAAAAAGAATATAACAGCCGTCTGAATCAGGTTGCTAAAACCCGTCGTATTGATGGTTTCCGTCCTGGTAAAGCGCCAAAAGCACTGATCCAGAAAATGTACGGTGAAGCGATTGTTGCTGATGTGGCTGATGCAGTTATGCAACGTCACTTTGTTGAAGCGCTGGTAGCTGAAAAACTGAATCCAGTTGGCGCTCCGACTCTGGAACCAAACCAACTGACTCCGGGTTCTGATTTCACTTTCACTGTTTCTTTTGAAGTCTACCCAGAATTCAAAGTACAAAATCTGGACGCCGTTAAAGTAGAAAAACAAGTTGCTACTGTTAGCGATGCTGATCTGGACAAAATGCTGACCACGCTGCGTAAGCAGCACGCGGCATGGGTTGACGCTGATGAAGCGGCTGCCAACGAACTGCGTGTGAACATGGATTTCGTAGGTTCAGTTGATGGTGAAGAATTCGACGGCGGTAAAGCTGAAGGTTTCGCACTGGTACTGGGCGCTGGCCGTATGATCCCTGGCTTTGAAGACGGTATCATTGGTAAAAAAGCAGGTGAGTCTTTCGATATCGAAGTGACTTTCCCAGAAGATTACCAAGCTGAACACCTGAAAGGTAAAGCAGCTAAATTTGCTATCAAACTGAACAAAGTTGAGAAGCAAGAACTGCCAGAACTGGATGCAGAATTCATCAAACGTTTCGGCGTTGAAGATGGTTCTATCGAAAGCCTGAAAGCTGAAATCCGTAAAAACATGGAACGCGAACTGAATCAGGCGCTGAAAAACCAGGTTAAAGAACAGATCCTGTCTGGTCTGCTGGAACAGAACCAAATCGACGTACCAAAAGCTGCCGTAACTCGCGAAATCGAAGCGCTGCGTCAACAAGCTATGCAACGTTTCGGCGCGGCAAACAGCAAAAACGTACCACAACTGCCAGACGAATTGTTCCAGGAACAAGCTGAACGCCGTGTTCGTGTAGGTCTGCTGTTAGGCGAAGTGATCCGCGAACAAGACATCAAAGCTGATGACGCACGTGTTAAAACACTGATCGAATCACTGGCTACTGCTTACGAAGATCCATCAGAAGTTGTTGATTACTACTTCCAAAATGAACGTCTGCTGAACAACATGCGTGATCTGGCTGTTGAAGATCAAGCTATCGAGTTCCTGCTGAGCAAAGCACAGGTAACTGAAAAAGCGACCTCATTTGATGAAGTGATCAACAAACCTGGCGCTGCTGCGTAATCAGAAATTGACTGAACACACAATCTAATGCGTATAATGGCCCGAAAGCGAAAGAATTCGGGCCATTTTTTTAGGTATTCTGACTATGACCAATTTGTTCAATGATCAAACTTCATCTCCGTTGAATTCTCTGGTGCCGATTGTTGTAGAACAAACAGCACGGGGCGAGCGTTCTTACGATATCTATTCTCGCCTGTTAAAAGAACGAGTGATCTTTTTGACTGGTCAGGTTGAAGACCAGATGGCAAACCTGATTGTGGCACAGTTGCTGTTCCTGGAATCAGAAAGTCCGGACAAAGATATCTATATTTATATCAACTCTCCGGGCGGTTCGGTGACTGCAGGCATGGCGATTTATGACACGCTGAAATTCATCAAACCAGATGTAAGTACCGTGTGTATGGGCCAGGCATGTTCCATGGGCGCATTCCTGCTGTCGGCAGGAACCAAAGGCAAACGTTTCTGCCTGCCGAGCGCTCGCGTAATGATCCATCAGCCGTTAGGCGGTTTCCAAGGGCAAGCATCTGATATTCAGATCCACGCGATGGAAATTTTGAAGATTAAAGAACGATTGAACCAGCTGCTGTCAGATCATACTGGTCAGCCACTGGAGCGAATTGAGCGTGACACTGACCGTGATAACTTCATGTCAGCCGATCAAGCCGTAGAATATGGTTTGGTTGATGCCATCCTGAATAAACGCGCCTGACATATCAGTTATTCTGCGCTACATTCAAAGGATGTGTAGTCATGAGCACGGAATCGTAAGTACAAGAGGTTTTGAATGACAGATAAACGCAAAGACAGTGACCATAGCAAACTGTTGTATTGCTCATTTTGCGGCAAAAGCCAGCATGAGGTCCGTAAACTGATTGCTGGTCCATCAGTTTATATTTGCGATGAGTGCGTCGATCTGTGTAACGATATTATTCGTGAAGAGATCCGTGACATCAGTGGTGCACGTCCTCATACAACTGAATTACCAACACCACACAAAATTCGCGCACACCTCGACGATTATGTTATCGGACAGGAACTGGCCAAAAAAGTGCTGGCTGTTGCGGTATATAACCACTACAAACGTTTGCGCAGTGGTAACACCTCTGACGGTGTTGAACTGGGTAAATCTAACATTCTGCTGATCGGCCCTACCGGCAGTGGTAAAACATTGCTGGCAGAGACATTAGCTCGTCTGCTGGATGTGCCATTTACAATGGCTGATGCGACCACTCTGACCGAAGCAGGTTATGTGGGTGAAGACGTTGAAAATATCATCCAGAAGTTACTGCAGAAATGTGATTATGATGTTGAGAAAGCACAGCGCGGTATCGTCTACATCGACGAAATCGATAAAATTTCTCGCAAATCCGATAATCCATCTATTACACGTGATGTATCCGGTGAAGGTGTTCAGCAAGCATTGCTGAAACTGATCGAAGGAACTATTGCTGCAGTACCGCCACAAGGTGGTCGTAAGCACCCACAACAGGAATTCTTGCAGGTTGATACCTCTAAGATCCTGTTTATCTGTGGCGGCGCATTTGCTGGTCTGGATAAAGTGGTGGAACAACGAACTGCACAGGGTGCCGGTATCGGTTTCAATGCAGAAGTTAAATCAAAAGATCAAAAAGTGACATTAAGCGAATCATTTGCCAAAGTTGAACCAGAAGATTTGGTTAAATACGGTCTGATTCCAGAGTTCATTGGTCGTTTGCCTGTTGTCGCAACACTGACTGAATTGGATGAAAATGCACTGATTCAGATCTTGGTTGAGCCCAAAAATGCACTGACTAAACAATATCAGGCATTGTTCAAACTGGAAGGTGCGGAGCTTGAGTTCCGTGAAGATGCTCTGAAAGCAATTGCCCGCAAAGCAATGGAGCGTAAAACCGGTGCACGTGGTTTGCGTTCCATCGTGGAAGGTGTATTGCTGGATACGATGTATGATCTGCCATCCGTTGAGCATGTCAGCAAGGTTGTTGTTGATGAACACGTCATTAAAGGCGAAACACAACCAATTCTGATCTATGACAATCCAGAAAAACAGGCTGCATCAGCTGAGTAATTGACTGAAAAATGAACAAAAGAAAGGGGCTTTGGCCCCTTTCTTATTTTTTGCAGGTAATGAGATTGAATAACAGTGAAATAGCCCCATATACTGATCCTATGCTCAGCTTTCAGGCATAAGCCAAGAGAATAATTCTATGAATTTACAGCGCTCAGATCGTATCGTGCTACCTGTTCTGCCGCTCCGGGATGTAGTGGTATATCCCCACATGGTTATCCCGTTGTTTGTCGGCCGTGAAAAATCAATCCGTTGTCTGGAAGTGGCAATGGAACAGGATAAAAGAATTCTGTTAGTGGCGCAGAAAGATGCGGCCACTGATAATCCGGAAAAGTCGGATCTCTATCCTGTTGGTACTATTGCCAATATTCTGCAATTACTGAAGTTACCTGATGGCACAGTTAAAGTGCTGGTCGAAGGTGCGGAACGTGTATTGCTGGAAGAGCTAACCGACGAAGAAACTTATTATGTGGGTATCGTTTGTCCACTGGAGTGCGTTGACATTCCTGAAGCCGAAAGCGATGTCCTGATCCGCTCTGCAATTACTCAGTTTGAAGGTTATATCAAACTGAATAAAAAAATCCCGCCTGAAGTATTAACGTCGATCGCGGCCATTGATGATCCGGTCCGTCTGGCTGATACGATGGCTGCGCACATGCCTCTGAAACTGGAAGATAAGCAGCGTGTGCTTGAAATTCAGGAAGTATCAGAACGCCTGATGTTTTTGATGGCGAAAATGGAATCGGAAATTGACCTGCTGCAGGTTGAAAAACGGATCCGTTCTCGTGTTAAAAAGCAGATGGAAAAAAGCCAGCGTGAGTATTATCTGAATGAGCAGATGAAAGCGATTCAGAAAGAGCTGGGTGAGCTGGATGAAAATACGCCTGACGAATTCGAAACGCTGCATAACAAGATTGTCGATGCAGGCATGACGCTGGAAGCAAAAGACAAAGCGTTGGCGGAATTGACCAAGCTGAAGATGATGTCACCGATGTCTGCTGAAGCCACAGTAGTTCGTAGCTACATTGATTGGCTGATTGCAGTACCTTGGAAAACCCGTACCAAAGTGAAGAAAAATCTGCAGCTGGCGGAAAAAGTGCTGGATGAAGATCACTACGGTCTGGAAAAGGTAAAAGAGCGTATTCTGGAATATCTGGCAGTACAAAGCCGGATCAACCAATTGAAAGGCCCGATTTTGTGTCTGGTTGGGCCTCCAGGGGTTGGTAAAACCAGTTTAGGCCAATCCATTGCTAAAGCCACCGGACGTAAATACGTCCGTATGGCGCTGGGTGGCGTCAGAGATGAAGCTGAGATCCGCGGTCACCGTCGGACGTATATCGGCTCGCTGCCTGGTAAACTGATTCAGAAAATGGCAAAAGTCGGGGTGAAAAACCCTCTGTTCTTGTTAGATGAGATCGATAAGATGTCTTCTGATATGCGTGGTGATCCGGCTTCTGCTTTATTGGAAGTTCTTGATCCAGAACAGAATAATAGTTTCAGCGACCATTATCTGGAAGTTGATTACGACCTGTCGGATGTTATGTTTGTCGCAACGTCTAATTCGATGAACATTCCTGGCCCATTACTGGATCGTATGGAAGTCATTCGTCTCTCTGGTTATACAGAAGATGAAAAGCTGAACATTGCCAAAAGTCATTTACTGCAAAAGCAAATTGAACGTAATGGACTGAAAATAAACGAAATTACTATCGACGATTCCGCTATCATCGATATTATTCGTTATTACACCCGAGAAGCCGGTGTCCGTAGTCTAGAGCGAGAAATTTCAAAGATTTGTCGTAAAGCAGTAAAAGCAATTTTGCTGAATAAAGATCTCAAGCATGTGACTGTGAATGCCGATAATCTGAAAGATTATTTAGGGGTTCAGCGGTTTGATTTTGGTAAAGCGGAAGATCATAACCAAGTCGGACAAGTTGTTGGTCTGGCATGGACCGAAGTCGGTGGTGATCTGTTAACGATTGAAGCGACTAATGTGCCAGGTAAAGGTAAACTGACCTACACCGGTTCGCTGGGCGATGTGATGCAAGAGTCTATTCAGGCTGCGATGACGGTCGTCAGAGCGCGGGCTGAGTCGTTACGCATTAATGCCGATTTCTATGAGAAACGCGACATCCATGTGCACGTTCCGGAAGGTGCCACACCGAAAGATGGCCCAAGTGCGGGTATCGCGATGTGTACTGCGCTGGTGTCCAGTCTGACGGGGAATCCTGTGCGTGCTGATGTGGCTATGACCGGTGAAATTACGCTACGCGGTGAAGTGCTGCCTATTGGTGGTCTGAAAGAAAAACTACTTGCAGCGCATCGTGGTGGAATTAAGCGTGTTGTCATTCCATTTGAGAACACAAAAGATTTGGAAGAAATTCCGGATAACGTAAAACAGGATCTTGAAATTCATCCTGTTCGCTGGATTGATCAGGTGCTTGCGCTGGCACTGCAAGAACCTGTTGATCGGGTAAGCGTGTCATAATCAGATGTTTTTTGCGCGAAAGCGTGAATCCTGACGAGTACTGATATAAAGCCGGTTGCAAACTGCAACCGGCTTTTGTATAACCGAGAGCTGTTTTCTAACGGAATAACCAGCCACAAAAATCATAAGGGGAAAGAAGTGAACAAATCACAGTTGGTTGATAAAATTTCCGAAAGCGCGGATATCTCCAAAGCGGCTGCAGGTCGCGCTCTGGATGCTTTCATTGACGCAGTGGGCGAGGCATTAAAAGAAGGTGATCAGGTTTCTCTGGTTGGTTTTGGTACCTTCGCAGTGCGTGAGCGTGCGTCTCGTTCTGGTCGTAATCCTCAGACTGGCGCCACCATTGAAATTGCTGCCTGCAAGCAACCTGCATTCAAAGCAGGAAAAGCATTAAAGGACTCTGTTAATTAATTTGTCTGTGATGAATTTGATTAATTGTTCTTCTCGATTGGAGTGCCTGTTTCGATATCCAATCGACCATAGAGCGCATCCTCTGATGCGCTTTTTGTGTTTATATCCACTGCATTAGGAGCATTAGATACATGCTGATGGATAAGCTGCGCGATGGTGCCCAGGGCCGTATCGCAAAAACTATTTTTTGGTTAATTATTCTGTCATTCGCACTGGCAGGTGTTGGTAGTTATCTTAATCGTCCGGCCAGTAATGATCCGGCCGTGGTTGATGATGAGGTTATTTCCGCTCAGACATTAGAAAAAAGTTATCAGAATGAGCGCGCCAATATGCAAGCTCAATATGGTGAAGCTGCTTCTCAATTGCTGGATAATCCGCAATATTTAGCGCAACTGAAAAAATCAGTGTTAGATAAACTGATCAATCAGGCCCTGCTAAACCATAAAGCGTTGAAAGCTGGAATTCGTCTGAGTAATGAACAGGTAAAAGACGCTATTCGTCAGATGCCGGAATTCCAGGTTGATAACAAATTCAGTAATGAAAAGTTCATCTCTACGTTATCGCGAGTGGGTTATACACCTGAATCATTTGGTAACTCCATGCGTCAGGATCTGGCTCGCCAATTTTGGTTAGATGGTGTATTGACTACCGAGTTCACTCTGCCTGCAGAAGTTGCTCAGCTGGAAGCGTTGTATCAGCAAAAACGTGATGTAAAAATGATCACAATCCCTGCTGATGCATTCCGCCAAGAGGTAAAAGTCAGTGATGATGAAATCAATGAGTTTTACAAGGCTCACAGCAAAGAGTTTATGCAGTCAGAACAGGTTAAGTTGAATTACATACTGTTAAGTGCAGCAGATCTGGCTAAATCTATCCAACCAACTGATAGTGATTTGAAGGCGTATTATCAGCAACATACAGATTCATTTACCGAGCCTGCACGTCGCAAAGTGGCGCATATCCTGATCACTAACAAAGATGACAAAGCCGCACAAGATAAAGTGAATGATGTGCTGGCTAGATTAAAATCTGGCAGTGATTTTGCTCAATTAGCAAAAACTGAATCTGCAGACACATTGTCAGCTCGACAAGGTGGTGAATTAGACTGGTTTGAAAAAGGGGTGATGGATCCTGCTTTTGAGAAAGCAGCATTTGCCTTAAATCAGAAAAATGAACTGTCTGCTGTTGTGAAATCGGCTTTTGGTTATCACATTATCAAATTGCTGGATAAACAAGATGCGACTGTGCTGCCTTATGACAAAGCGCAACAAGTGATCCGTCAGAAATTTATTGATGACAAATCACGTGAATTGTATGCAGAACAGCAACAAAAACTATCCGACCTCGGTTTTGAAAACCCAGACTCTCTGGATTCAGTGGCGGAAACGTTAAAATTACCACTGCAAAAAACTGATTTCATTACATCCAAGCAATTGCCTGCTGCGATTAATGTTCCAGCGGTTGTCACTCAAGCGTTTGCTGAAAAGTTACGTGATGAAAATACGAACTCAGAAGTAATTACTGTTTCTGATTCGGCTGTCGTGATGTTGCACGTGGTTGATTATAAACCGAGTGCTGTGAAGCCATTAGCAGACGTAAAAGCGTTGGTCATGGCTAAATTGCAAGCAGTTAAAGCAGCTGATAAGGCGCGGGAAGCAGCAGTTACATTACTTGAGAAAGTAAAAGCGAATCAGCCGGTAGATGACTTAGTTGCCAAACTGAATGCTAAAGTTGAAGAGAAGGCTGGTTTAACCCGTTTTGCGGGTAATGTTCCAGCTCAATTCTCTCAAGCAGTATTTAAACTGGCAAAACCTGCCGATAAAGCAATCAGTGCTGATTTGTATGCTGATGAACAAGGCAATCAGTCGGTATTGGTATTGCAGAAAATCACAGCAGCACCAGAAGCTAAAGATGCACAACTTAAGCAAGGTCTGGCTCAACAGTTGGTCAAGTTGAGACAAGAACAGCTTTACGGTGCATTGATTGAGTTGTTGCGACAGAAAGCAAGCATCAAATATGCGCCTGTCAGCAAGCAGGCTGTTGAATAATAAGTATATGACAAGGCAGAAATTTCTTTTCTGCCTTGTTTTTTACCTCGTGAATTTAATTGTAATATACCGTGCGGATTCGTCAGAACTCGTAGGTGAAAGAGGGTCAGACATTGAAAAGAGTTAATAAGCACAGTATAACGTGCATATACTTTACAGTGGCTGGTGCTTGAGTGGCTGGTACAACCATCTTTATTAGTTAAGGTCGTAAATGGAAAACAACGAAAAAATCAATAACAGCAAAGAATTGATCGCATACCTTTCTGAACTGTTTCCTGCTTGTTTTATCGCTACAGGCGAAGCTCGTCCGTTGAAAATCGGTATTTTCCAGGATCTTGCTGCCCGTTTGGCTGACGACCCACGAGTATCTAAAACCGTATTACGTTCAGCGCTTCGTCAATACACCTCTAGTTGGCGTTATCTGCATGGCTTGCGCCCTGGCATGATTCGTGTTGACCTAGATGGTAATCCTGCAGGTGAACTAACTGAAGAGCATGTTACTCACGCTAAAACTGCGTTGAAAGAGAGCAAAGATAAGATTTTCTCTTCTCGTCGCAAAGGTGGTAACAAACCAGCTAAACAGAAAAAACCTGTGGTTGATCTTTCCACGCTTAAAACCGGACAACAGATCCAAGTGATGGTAGGCAAATCACCAATCACCGGTAATATCAAAGAAATTACTCGTGATGATGTTCAGGTTGAACTGGCTACGGGTATGCAGGTGCGCGTAAAAGCGGAACACCTAGTTCCTTAAGGAGCACTATTTTGAGAGTAAATTTGTTCAAGAGCACTGCAGTTGCACTTGGCGTTTTCTATGCGGGGCTATCTTATGCGGTAGCTCCTCCTATATCTGAAGATTCATTACCTACGTTGGCGCAAGAAGATCAACATGCGATCGCAAGCAAACGTATTGCCGCACTATTTACTCGTAGTCACTACAAACATTTTGTTCTTGATGATCAAATGTCAGAGAAGATTTTTGATCTCTATCTGCAAGCCTTAGATTATAACCGTAGTGTTTTACTTGCTTCTGATATTGCAAATTTTCAGGCATTCAGACATCAGTTTGATGATGCATTGCAAAGCGGTGATTTGAAAAATGCCTATGCAATGTATAACTTGAGTACAAAACGTCGTTTTGAACGCTATGCATATGCGCTCTCTTTGCTCGATGAGCCGATGTCATTCGATGTGACAGATAAATATGAGTTTGATCGTAGTAAAAGTGCCTGGGCTAAAGACGACGCCGAAATAAATGAAATTTGGCGCCAACGAGTTAAATACGATGCGCTGAATTTGAAATTGGCAGGTAAGAAACCAGCTGAAATTAAAGAACTGCTGACGAAACGTTATAGCAACGCAATCAAACGCCTTAAGCAGGACGAAAGCGAAGATATTTTTCAGGCAGTCATGAATGCATTTGCCCGTTCTATCGATCCGCATACCAGCTATTTATCGCCGCGGAATGCCGATCGTTTCAACTCAGAGATGAATCTTTCTCTAGAGGGGATTGGCGCAGTTTTGCAAGCCGATGATGATTTCACTATCGTTCGCTCGTTGATCCCTGGTGGCCCGGCGGATAAAACAAAACTGCTGCGACCAGATGATCGTATCACTGGCGTTGCACAAGAAAGCGGTAAAGTCATTGATGTTATTGGCTGGCGTTTAGATGATGTTGTTGATCTGATCAAGGGTCGCAAAGGTACTAAAGTCCGCTTGGAAATCCAGCGTGGCAAGGGTGCGACTCATCAAACGCAGTTAATTGAGTTAGTTCGCGACAAAGTACGTCTTGAAGATCGAGCGGCAAAATCACAAGTCATCAAATCCGAAGGTAAAAAAATCGGTGTGATTGAGGTGCCAAGTTTTTATGTCAATCTGCATTTAGATGTGCAGAAAGAGCTGGCTAAACTTAAAGCGCAGAAAATTGACGGTTTGTTGATCGATTTACGTAATGACGGTGGTGGCGCTTTAACTGAAGCGACTGAATTGACTGGCTTGTTTATGAAACAAGGCCCAGTAGTTCAGATCCGTGACACCATGGGCCGAGTGGCTGTTAACGAAGATACAGATGGAAAATCATATTATGATGGTCCAATGACCGTATTGATCGATCGTTACAGTGCTTCGGCTTCTGAAATCTTTGCTGCTGCGATGAATGATTACGGTCGTGCGTTGATCATCGGAGAAAATAGCTTTGGTAAAGGAACGGTGCAACAGCATCGGGCTTTAGGCAAAATCTATGACTTCTTTGACAATGAACTCGGTCATGTTCAGTACACCATCGCGAAATTTTATCGTATCAATGGTGGCAGCACTCAGAACAAAGGTGTGCAACCGGATATCGATTTCCCTCCGTTGATTGATCCTAATGAAACCGGTGAGAGTGTCGAGTTGAATGCATTGCAATGGGATAAGATTGATCCGGCGCAATACACTAAATTAGGTGATTTCACTGCTCTGTTACCGAAGCTGAAAGAGTTTCATCAGCAGCGCGTGAAGAGTGATCCTGAGTTTAAATACGCAGAAGAAGATATTGCTTGGTATCAGGCAGAGAAGAGTAAGAAATATATTTCTCTTAATGAAGCCGAGCGAATTAAAACCCGTGATGAACAGGATAAAAAAGCACTGCAACGTGCCAATGAGCGCCTGACTCGAATGGGGAAACCGATGGTGAAATCGCTGACTGAGATCCCTACGGATGTTAAATTTCCGGATGGTTATCTTAAAGAGGCAGCTAATATTACTGCCGATTTGGTCCAGCTGAGTAAATCCTGATTGGTCAATGAAGGGGATGAGAGATCATCCCCTTTCTTTTTTCTGCATCTTTCCTGCTTCCAGTTGCTCTGTTGCCAGATACTTGTATGATCGGTGGGTCAAAATTCCGATATTTCACTCAGGGAACAGAGATTATGTCTTTTTTAGGAACTCCATACTCTAATGGTGCGACTCGCGCTATGTTGCTGGGCTCGGGTGAGCTGGGCAAAGAAGTTGCGATTGAATTACAGCGATTGGGCGTGGAAGTCATTGCGGTTGATCGTTATGCCAATGCACCAGCAATGCAGGTCGCTCATCGCAGTCATGTGATCTCTATGTTGGACGGTGTGGCATTACGCCAGCTGGTGCAACAAGAACAGCCGCATTTTATCATTCCTGAGATTGAAGCTATTGCCACTGAAACGCTGCAAGAGTTGGAGCAAAGTGGTTTCAATGTAATTCCAACTGCTTTAGCGACTAGACTCACGATGGATCGAGAAGGCATCCGCCGCTTAGCTGCTGAAACATTAAACTTGCCTACTTCGCCATATTTCTTTGCAGAAACAGAAGCCGATTATCAACAGGCTGTAGAGAAAATTGGTTTTCCTTATGTTGTAAAACCAGTCATGAGTTCTTCTGGCAAAGGCCAGAGTGTAGTGCGTAAACCAGAACAAGTAGCCACTGCTTGGCAGTATGCACAAGAAGGTGGCCGTGCTGGTCGTGGTCGCGTGATCGTTGAAGGTTTTGTTCCTTTTGACTATGAAATCACGTTACTGACTATCAGCGCTGTCGATGGTATTCATTTCTGTGCACCTATTGGCCATCGGCAAGAAGATGGTGATTATCGTGAATCATGGCAGCCGCAGATGATGAGCGATGAATTGCTGGCTAAATCGCAACATGTTGCTCGTGAAGTGGTAAAAGCACTGGGTGGTTATGGCTTGTTCGGTGTTGAATTGTTTATCAAAGGGGATGAGGTTTACTTCAGTGAAGTCTCTCCACGCCCACATGATACGGGTATGGTAACCCTGATCTCTCAGGATTTATCTGAGTTTGCTTTGCATGTCCGTGCGATTTTGGGTTTACCAATTGGCAAGATCACGCAATATGGACCGGCTGCTTCTGCAGTTATCTTACGTGACGGTGATTCCACTGATATTGGCTATGGTAACTTATCATCTGCTTTGGCTTTGATTCCTGGCGCGCAGTTACGTCTGTTCGGTAAACCAGAGATTGCTGGACGTCGTCGTTTAGGTGTTGCTTTAGTGCGTGCCGAAAATGTTGAATTAGCGATTGAACAAGCGAAACAAGTTGCTGCTGCTGTAGATGTGAAATTCTAATTCAGAGGTAATTCGATGATGATTGCGATCAGTTATTTTCTATCTCCGGTTGGGTATCTGCGCTTAGAGGCAGATCATGATGGATTGCAGTCACTGTTGTTAAATAGCCCGCCAGCTGATGAGTTGGCGGGGCTTGCTCCTTCACACCCAGTTCTTGTCTTGGCTCATCAGCAATTACTGGAATACTTTTCTGGTTCTCGTTATGACTTCACCGTTCCGTTAGCAATGACTGGAACGGAGTTTCAATTAGCCGCCTGGCATGCTTTACAAACGATCCCTTATGGAAAGACAGTTAGCTATAAAGCAATTGCTGAACAGATAGGCAGACCTAAAGCGATGCGCGCAGTGGGCATGGCGAATAATCGTAATCCGATTGCTATTATTGTTCCTTGCCATCGAGTGATTGGTGCGAATGGTCAATTAGTTGGCTATGGTGGCGGTTTGGGTATGAAACGATGGTTACTTGAGCATGAAAAAAATTATCTCTAAAATTTGAATTTATCTGCATGATTCATAAGCATATTTATCTATCGCTGCATTACTGCATTTCATTTAACGAGTAAAATTACTCCTAGAATTGAAATGTGATCCAAATGGAAGCTGATCGAGCTCAATATTCTTAAAATTACAAAGAGGATATCGGCTTGCATAGCTGAACTGGTTGGTTTTGCCAAAGCCGCTACTCAGATCAGTGTTCAAGAGTCTCAGTTTACTAATGGAAAATAAACCTCGTCAGTAGCAAACTTAGAGCGAACGGGAACAACTTCTGGCTGATGATTGCACCCCAGTCAAGCATTTGCTGGCAGAGCAAGTGAAGAGTTAGCCATCGGAACAGAAAAATTTCACGTCAGAAATTACTGGATACTCTTCGCCAATTTGAACCGGGTACTTTAATTGCGATGGAGGCCTTCTCAACTTCTCATTTTGGGAGGAGAAATCTAAGTTCTATGGGATATAGTGTAAGACTTATTCCTGCTCAGCACGTTTGTGTGATTCATCGAGATCGTTTCAATTTTTGCAATTGAAGATCGCGCTTATAGTTCTGTTCTTGGAATCGCTCATTTTTAAGCTGGTAATGCACCTGAACCTCTTCAGATAACGGGGTCTTATCAGCTAATTAACAGAGCCTTCTTACGGGGGGGTGTCCATTCAGAGAACTATGCGGTCGCTGTCAGTTGTAATAGTGCAACCATTCAGACAGAAGCATATCTAACTGTTCAAGCCCCATATTCAGATTAATTGTCGGGTCGAACTCACTTTTATCTGTCTTTTGAGAACTCTCGACTTTTCCATTTAAATGAGGGGAAGCCGGTTTATTAGGCCGGAATTTAATTCCGTACATCATAAGCATTTGTTGAACCTGGCGGATTCAATTACGAAGTGCGACAACTTTAAACATAAAAACAGCGAGATGTGATACTCAGGATTTTTACTCCCGCCAAGAAGTGAAAAGGCAATGAAATACACACATCTCACTGAGAATGAAAGGTATATGTTGTCAGCCTTGAGAAAGCAAGGACTGACTGTCGCATCCATCGCCAAAGCCTTAGGTCGTCACCAAAGTACGGTCTACCGGGAAGTGGAACGAAACTCCCGATGGTGCAATTATGACCAGCTTTATAGTTACCAACCAGCGCGAGCCCAGCAAAAAGTCAGGGTAAGAACAAAGAAAGCCCGAAGGAACAAACGGTATGATCACATGGACTTTCTGCTGGTTGATGCCTTACTGAAATTGCATTGGAGTCTAGAATAGATCGTTGGCTATTTTCGTTATAAAGACTATCCGGTGATGACAAAACCAAACAGACCTAATTTCAGTCCTGAATTTCGACTTGAAGCGGCTCAACTCGTTCTTCAGCAGGGTTACTCAGTTCGAGAAGCTGCTGAGGCCATGGGTGTTGGTAAATCAACGATGGATAAGTGGGTTCGACAACTACGGTCAGAACGGCAAGGTATCCCATCGAAAGCAACCCCAATGACTCAAGAACAACAGCGAATCAGAGAGTGTAAGGCGGCGAATAATTTTGCATTGAAGTGAGGTTTATTTTGCACTTAATTTACGGTTAATTTTAGGGTAGCAGCATCAATGCAAAATAAAACCTGCCGAAGCAGGTTAAGTGAATTATTTAATAAATAGAGACCAGTCAACGAAGCGTCCAAGCCCAGTCGAGTCTGTAAAATTTTCTGTGTAAGTGGCTGTTTAGTGATTACAGCGGTAAACGGTCACCATACATGATAATGAATTGCTTCATGGCGGGTTTCCAGTCCCTTATCGGCATTGTCCATTTCTTCCCTATCTGATGTAAAGCCAGATACAGTAATTTCATGATCGCATCATCGTTCGGGAACGAGCGCCGTGTTTTCGTCACTTGCCGCAAGCTGGCATTTAGTGACTCAATCGCATTGGTTGTATAGATCACTTTACGGATCTCCGGCGGATAATCAAAGAAGACACTCAACCGGCTCCAGTTGTTTCGCCATGATTGACTGATTTGCGGATGCTGGCTGTCCCAGTTCAATGCAAATTGTTCCAGCGCTTGCTCAGCCTCCTGATCGGTGGCTGCTGCATAGATGGTTCGTAAATCAGCGGCTACCGCTTTGCGTTCTTTCCAGCTCACAAACTTCAGGCTATGACGAATTTGATGGACGATGCATAACTGAATTTGCGTCTTTGGATAGACGGCTTCGATGGCCTCCGGAAACCCTTTCAGACCATCACAGCAGGCAATGAATATATCGGTAACTCCACGGTTTTTAAGTTCGTTCATGACGCCGAGCCAGAACTTGGCGCCTTCATTTTGCGCCAGCCATAACCCCAGTAATTCTTTCTCGCCCTCGGTGTTCACGCCCAGAGCCAGATAGACGGCTTTGTTTTGTATGACACCTGAATCGCGGCTACGAACAACTAAACAGTCAAGATAGACAATCGGATAAACCGCTGAGAGTGGCCGTTGCTGCCAGGCTTTGACTTCATTTAGAACGGCATTGGTAACTTGTGAAATAAATGTCGGGGAAACCTCAACGCCATAGGCTTCTTCAAAATGGGCCTGAATATCACGGGTAGACATGCCTCTGGCATAAAGCGAGAGAATACGGTCATCGAAACCAGCCAGTTGCTTTTCGCCCTTTTTCACCAACTGAGGTTCAAAAGAACTATTCCGGTCACGGGGGATTTCCAGCTCAAGTTCACCATGAACAGAGCGAACGGTTTTAGCCGTTTTCCCATTGCGGGAATTATCGGTATTTTTACCTGAAGGCGAGTTTTTGGGATAACCAAGATGATGTTCCATCTCGGCTTCTAAAGCACGCTCAGCCAGCTTTTTAGTCAACTGGCGGAGTAAACCTTGTTCCCCCATCAGGTCTTCAGGGGATTTACAATCGGCAAGAAGTTGATCGAGGATTTGATCGGTAATTGGCATTCCAGTTTCCTTTTAACAGGTTGTTCAGAATGCCACTAACACAAATTTTTTTACACTCTCAATTAAAGGATGTATTGTCACTATTGACCCCATGGAATGTCAGAAAGTGATCGCAAAAACCATTCTAGAACGTGAAGCTGATTACTTGCTAGCAGTGAAAGGTAACCAGGGAAAACTGGAAGCGGCGTTTGACAAACATTTCCCGTTGAGCAGTTTAAGTCACTATTCGGGGGATTATTATAATAAGGAAGAAAAAGGCCATGGACGCAGCGAACAACGTTTGCATTTAGTGAGTGATGATATTCGGGACAAAACCATGTCAGTTCGCTACTACATCAGTTCAGCGAAATTGACAGCGAAAGAGTTTGCCAAGGCGATCAGGGCCCATTGGCAAATCGAGGTTCAATTACACTGGAAACTCGACGTAGCAATGAAGGAAGATGAGTGCCGGATACGCCGAAGTGATGCTGCCGAGAACTTAGCTGGATTCAGACATGTGCCAATGAATCTGCTGACAAATGAGAACACTGTGAAAGTGGGTATCAAGCGTAAACGGTTAAAAGCGGAACTTAGTCCAGACTATCTGGCGCTAGTCCTTGTGGGGCAAGGGCTTTTGTAATCTTGCCCTGACAGACAATGCTTGCATCATGGCAATCCCCATACAGTTTTACCTATAGTAATCGCTGATGAATTTCTCTATCCATAGACATTGAATATAGTTGAAATGATGTCTATGAATCACACAATTAAAGCCGCAAATAATCAACGCTGTGGAACATCGGCAAAAAAGCATAATAAAGATTATAGATCCTATCAACGTACTTGTGATGTTAGTTCTGATCTCTCGCCGCTGCGGTGTTGGTTTCCCTCAATAGGGTTTGCCTGTAATAATGATGAACTGTTTTTCGTTATTTCGAATCCTACTTTCAAGAGTTTTTCCATGTCTGAGCTATGCACCGGATTTACGGTTGTTCTGGAACAACCTGATTTTTTTGTGGTGAACAAAGAGGCAGGTATTGATATGCACGATGATGCCGGTGTGCCTGGCTTAGTTTCTCGTGTGTCGGCATTTTGGGGGCAAAATGTTTACCCAGTACATCGTTTGGATAAGGTGACGTCTGGGTTGGTGTTATTAGCAAAAAACAAAGAAGCGACCTCGGCACTTAGTCAGGCGTTTGCGGATCGATGTGTAAAGAAAACCTATTTGGCTATCAGCGATCGAACGCCGAAAAAGAAGCAGGGGTGGGTTAAAGGGGATATGGCTAAAGGAAGAAATGGTAGTTGGAAATTACTGCATTCGTCTGACAACCCTGCAATTACCTATTTTCAGAGTGTTTCTTTGGCTATTCCTCATCATCGTTTATATATCGTTTCCCCGCACACAGGAAAAACTCACCAAATTCGAGTCGCATTAAAGAGCATTAGTGCGCCGATTCTGGGTGATGAGCGCTATGGTGGTACGGTAGCAGATCGAACCTATTTACATGCGTGGCGACTGCAATTTAGCTATGCCGGAGCAGAATATAGCGTAGAAGTAGACTCTGAGTGGGGTGAAAAAATAGACTGTAAGCTACATTTGCAAAATTTTATCCCTTAAAAACACTTTTTTTGCTATCTTATCGTCTTGAAGTGAACGCTTTTGAATTCTTTCTAGTTTTTTATGCTGGTAAACTGGATTGTGGTGATTTTTACTTCTAGGTATTAAAGCAATCTATCGAAACAACGGCCGCATTTCTTGAGAAAATCTTGATTTTCGACTGCCTGCACCAATTTGGTGTTCATGGATGGTGCCGCAAGGGAATGTTGTTCATTAAATCGCCAGAAGTGAGGGGTTTTCTGCTTTGCAATGTGGCCTGATAGTTGCTTTTATTGATTACAGGTGCTGACTAGCATGGTCTGCACTAATCAAATAATGCTATTCACTCAACCTCGCAGGGAAGAAAGTATGTCAAAACTAAAATATTTAACCGGTGTTGCATCAGCTGTAGCTTTATTGATCGTAGGAAATGCACAGGCTGCTTCAGGTGACACTCTGGCCAATGTTAAGAAGAAAGGCTATGTACAGTGTGGTGTGAATGATGGTTTACCTGGTTTTTCCAGCCCTAACGCAAAAGGTGTTTGGGAAGGTATGGACGTTGATGTTTGCCGTGCTGTAGCGGCTGCTGTTTTTGCTGATGCAAGCAAAGTGAAATATATCCCGCTGGGTGGTAAAGAGCGTTTTACTGCACTGCAGTCTGGCGAAGTAGATATCCTGTCTCGTAACACAACCTGGACTATGACTCGTGACGCGACTCTGGGTCTGAAATCAACTGCGACCACCTATTATGATGGCCAGGGTTTCATGGTTAACAAATCTCTGGGTGTGAAAAGCGCTAAAGAATTAGATGGTGCAACCATTTGTACAGAAGGTGGTACTACCACTGAAATGAACATGGCTGACTACTTCCATGCTAATAACATGAAATACACACCTGTTGTATTCGACAACTCCGATCAAACTGTAAAAGGTTTTGAGTCTGGTCGTTGTGACGTACTGACATCTGATAAATCACAGCTGTTCGCTGTACGTGTAAAACTGGCTAAACCTGATTCTGTTGACGTATTACCAGAAATCATTTCTAAAGAACCTTTAGGCCCAATGGTTCGCCAAGGCGACGAGTCATGGGAATTGCTGGTGAAATGGTCTGTTTTCGCCATGATCAATGCGGAAGAATTGGGTGTTAACAGCAAAAACGTTGATGCAATGAAAACTACTGGCAGCCCAGATGTTAAACGTCTGCTGGGTTTAGATGCTCCGGATGGAACTACTTTGGGTGCAGTTAAAGACTGGGGCTATCAGATCGTGAAACAAGTAGGTAACTACGCAGAAGTTTTCGATCGTAACGTAGGTAAAGATTCCCCACTGAAAATTGTTCGCACAGAAAACAACCTGTGGAACAAAGGCGGTTTCCTGTACGCGCCACCAGTACGTTAATAGCATCAGGAATGGGCGGTTTTTATCCGCCCATTTAAGTTCTAAGTTTTACTGGAGTTAAAAGTTAGCATGCCTGCTGAAAACTCAAAAAATCAAAACAATGCAGCTTCGCGCTGGATTTATGATCCAAAAGTCCGAGGAATTATTTTCCAGACCGTCGCTGTTGCATGTGTTGCATGGATGCTGTTCTATTTTATCAGCAACGCTTTGCATAACATGGAAACCCGCGGTATTGCGACTGGTTTTGCATTCCTTCATAACCGTGCCAGTTTCGGGATCGTCCAAACGTTGATTTCGTATACGGAAGACGATACGTACGGCCGCGCCTTTGTTATCGGGTTGCTGAATACACTGTTGGTGTCAGTGATCGGGATTATTCTGGCCACGTTGCTTGGTTTTATCGTCGGTATTGCGCGATTATCTAAGAACTGGTTATTAAGTCGTGCTGCTGCCGTTTATATCGAGACTTTCCGTAACATTCCTTTGTTGTTACAGATTTTTTTCTGGTACTTCTGTGTATTGCGCAACTTACCAGCACCCAGACAAAGTATGTCGTTAGCCGATATAGTGTTTCTGAATGTCCGCGGCTTATCGATCCCTGCGCCCGTCATTGAGCCTGGTTTTTCATTCGTCTTCGGTGCCTTTATCGTTGCGATTATCGCTATTGTTGTGCTCCGTAAATGGGCGAAGAAACGCCAATATCTGACCGGTCAGATATTTCCGGTATTTTATAGTGGGCTAGGTTTGTTGATTGGTTTGCCATTACTGACGTTCCTGTTAAGTGGTATGCCTTTGCATTGGGATATGCCGGGTTTAAAAGGTTTCAATTTCCGTGGTGGTTTTACCATCATTCCGGAGCTGTTTTCACTGGCAGTTGCGCTGACTATTTTCACTGCAGCGTCAATTGCTGAGATTGTTCGTTCCGGGATCATGTCGGTATCTAAAGGTCAAGTTGAAGCAGCCAGTGCTCTTGGCTTGCGTAGTGGGCTGACATTACGATTTGTTATCATCCCTCAAGCTATGCGAGTGATTATTCCACCATTAACCAGTCAGTTCCTGAACTTGGTGAAGAACTCCTCTCTGGCGACTGCAGTAGGGTATCCGGATCTGGTTTCAGTCTTCATGGGAAGTACATTGAACCAAACCGGTCAGGCCGTAGAAATCATTGCAATGACCATGGCTGTATATCTGACTATTAGTCTGGTTACCTCTGCTTTAATGAATGTGTACAACGCGAAAAACGCGTTAGTGGAGCGTTAATATGGTTGTATATCGCGAACAGCCCAGTTTGCCATCACCTGCAGGGCAAAGTAGTTTTGCGGCTTGGCTGCGTAAGAATCTGTTTTCCTCATGGTTGAACAGTATTGTTTCGCTAACGTTACTTTATATTCTGATCCCGCAACTTTGGCATTTGATCCATTGGGCATTTATTTCTGCTGATTGGTTTGGCTCTAGCCGTGATCAATGCGTATCCGGCGGTGCTTGCTGGGTGTTTATTACCAATCGTCTGAATTTGTTCATTTATGGTTTTTATCCGGAAAGTGAACACTGGCGTGTGAATTGGATCTATGCGTTAACGGCATTGCAAGTCGCGGCGCTGTTGTATCCGAAAACACCATATAAATCGATTCTGACGGGTATTTTCTTTATTATTTATCCGTTTGTGGTGTTCTATCTGCTGTATGGCGGTGCGTTTGGCCTTGAAGTTGTAGAAACCCACAAATGGGGTGGCTTAATGCTCACTCTGCTGTTAGGTATCGTGGGTACATTAGCCGCGTTACCTATCGGGATCGTGCTGGCATTAGGGCGCCGTTCTGAGATGCCGATGATCCGAGCTCTGTCGATTGTATTTATCGAATTCTGGCGTGCGGTTCCACTGATCACTGTACTGTTTATGGCGTCAGTAATGTTGCCCCTGTTCCTGTCTGGTGAAGTGAACATGGATAAACTGCTGCGAGCCATGATCGGCATCATTCTGTTTGAATCGGCGTATGTGGCTGAGGTTATCCGTGGTGGTTTGCAGGCGATCCCTAAAGGACAGTATGAAGCGGCGAAAGCGTTAGGGCTGAGTTACTGGAAATCAATGGGTTTGATCATTATGCCGCAGGCTCTTAAGATCACCATTCCGTCGCTGGTAAACACCTTCATTGAGTTGTTTAAAGATACCAGTCTGGTCACCATTATCGGGCTATTTGATTTGCTGGCAGTTGCTAAAGCAGGGTTGTCTGACCCGGCGTGGTTAGGTTATTCCACTGAAGCATATGCTTTTATTGCGTTAGTTTTTTGGGTTTTCTGTTTTGGTATGTCTCGTTACTCTATGTATCTAGAGAATTTGTTACATACAGGTCATAAGCGCTGAGGACATATTGATGAATATCGGTAAAAATGAAATCGTTGTTGAACTGAATGATGTCAACAAGTGGTATGGCGAATTCCATGTTCTCAAGAACGTTTGCCTGCGTGTGCAAAAAGGTGAAAAAATCGTTGTTTGCGGACCATCAGGCTCCGGTAAATCAACCATGATCCGTTGTATTAACCGTCTGGAAGAACACCAGCAGGGCGATATCATTGTTAAAGGCACGCCATTAACGAATGATTTGAAAAACATTGAACATGTTCGCCGTGAAGTGGGTATGGTGTTTCAACACTTTAACCTGTTCCCGCACCTGACTGTGTTAGAAAATTGCTGTCTGGCGCCAATGTGGGTTCGTAAAATTCCACGTAAAGAGGCTGAAGCGACAGCAATGAAATATCTGGAACGTGTGCGCATTCCGGATCAGGCATTAAAATATCCAGGTCAACTTTCTGGTGGTCAACAACAGCGTGTGGCAATTGCCCGCAGCTTGTGTATGAACCCGGAAATTATGCTGTTCGATGAACCAACGTCTGCTTTGGACCCTGAAATGGTCAGTGAAGTGCTGGATGTTATGATTGAACTGGCAAAAGACGGTATGACGATGCTGTGCGTTACTCACGAAATGGGTTTTGCTCGCAAAGTGGCTGATCGCGTGATCTTCATGGATAAAGGTCAGATTGTTGAAGAAAATACACCAGAAGAGTTCTTTAACAATCCACAATCTGAACGTGGTCGTTTGTTCCTGAGTCAGATCCTGCAGCATTAATCAGCGCAGATTAAATGAAAAGCCGCTCAATCGAGCGGCTTTTTTACGACTATATTTTTTATTACCACAAAATTAACTTACCCGATAAACCCGAATTTCATAAGGTTGCAATAACAAACGATTTACGGCTGTGTGCGGTAATACCGCGTAGTTATTCAGCCACAGATGATCATGGTAGAGCTTAAATTCCTCATGATGATATAACGCTTCGTGATCACTCATGTTGCAGATGATAACTACTTTTTGTGAATTCAATGTTCGTGTATACGCATAGATCTGCGGGTCATCAGCCATCAATAATTCATAGTTACCGTATACCAGCGCTGATTCCGCTTTACGCAGACGGATCATCTGACGGTAGAAATTAAGCACTGAATCTGGTTGCGCTTCCTGTTGCTGCACGTTGATTGTGGTGTAGTTCGGGTTCACCTTCAACCACGGTTTGGTGGTGGAGAAACCCGCATTGGCGGTGGCATCCCACTGCATTGGGGTTCGTGCATTATCGCGAGAGGTCAGCGACAACCAGCCCAGAATGGCTTCATCGCTCATGCCTTCTTTTTTCATGCTGTGATAACGGTTTTTTGACCAGACATCATCAAAATCCTCAATAGATGAGAATTTGGTGTTAGTCATACCGATCTCTTGCCCCTGATAAATAAAGGGTGTGCCTTGCATCAGGAAATACATGGCCGCAATCGCTGTTGCACTTTCCCGCCAGTAACGATCAGTATTACCCCATTTAGAGATAACGCGTGGAATGTCGTGGTTCTCGACATACAGCGCATTCCAGCCTTTACCGTGAAGCTCTTCTTGCCAGCGGGTGAAGATTTTTTTCAGTTCACACAAGTTCAGCGGGCTGGTGGGGTCGCCTTCCCATAATTTCACATGTTCAAACTGGAAGATCATATTTAAGCGATTATGACGTTCTGCAACCCATTCATCCGACTGGAGTGCTGAGACACCATTGGCTTCACCCACGGTCATGATGTCGTAATGCGTGAAGGTGTTTTTACACATATCGTCGAGATAATCGAGCACCCCATCGGCATTGAGATGCTTATCGAAAGAGGGCACATATTCCAGATCATCCGGGTTGGGCATATCAGTCAGGCCATCTTCTTTTTTCATATGGCTGATGGCATCAATACGGAAACCATCAATGCCTTTGTTCAGCCACCAATGCATCATGTCATACACGGCTTTACGCACATCCATGTTGTCCCAGTTCAGATCGGGCTGGCGACTGGAGAACAAATGCATGAAATATTGATCGGTTAATTCGTCTTTTTTCCAGGCAGAACCTTTAAAGATGCTTTCCCAATTATTCGGTTCTTTGCCATCTTTGCCATCACGCCAAATATACCAATCGCGTTTGGGGTTATCTTTCGAGGAACGAGATTCCAGAAACCACGGGTGATCATCACTGGTGTGGTTTACCACCAAATCGAGGATCAAGCGCATGCCACGGCTATGTACTTCACTGAGCAGGCGATCGAAGTCGGCCATGGTGCCGAATTCATCCATGATGTCTTGATAGTCACTGATATCGTAACCGTTATCGTCGTTTGGTGATTTGTACATAGGACAAATCCAGATGACATCAATACCTAAGTTTTTCAGATAATCCAGCTTGCTGGTAATGCCATTCAGATCGCCGATGCCATCGCCGTTGGAATCCATAAAACTGCGCGGGTAGATCTGGTAAGCAACCGCTTCTTTCCACCAGCGTTGAGTAACTTGTTTGCTCATAACATTAATCCTTTAATTGCCGCGTTCATGCCACTGGTTGCTTGTAGGCAACAGCAAAAGATTCATAAGGTTGTAGGGTGATCTCATCAGCCAGACTGTGGTGTGACTGATAGTTACTGATCAGGCTCTGGCCTTTGATGTATTGGATCTCAGTCGGTAACGACAAAGTGACTTTTTTCGCGCTGAAGTTATTGATCACGACGATGCGCTCATCATCCTGTGCCCGTAAATAGGCAAAGACGTCAGGATGATCTTCCAGCAACGGGATGTATTGCCCGTAGGTCATGATCGGCTGTTCTTTGCGTAGTTTGATCAGTTTCTGGTAGTGGAAGAAGACAGAACCTGGTTCATTCAATGCGGCTTGCACATTAATTTCGGTGTAATTCGGGTTCACTTTCAGCCATGGTTTGGCGGTGCTGAAACCAGCATTGATTTCATTGTTCCACTGCATCGGTGTGCGGGCATTATCGCGGCCGTTTGCGTAGATCCCTTCCATCATTTTTTCATGAGGTACGCCAGCGGCAGTGCGCTCGTAATACAGATTCAGCGATTCGATATCCTGATAATCATCAATGGAATCAAAGCGCACGTTCGTCATGCCAATTTCTTCGCCTTGATAGACGTAAGGCGTGCCTTTGAGGAAGTGCAGGGCGGTTGCCAGCATCTTGGCCGATTCCACGCGGAATTCACCGGTATCACCGTATTTAGATACCGCGCGTGGCAAATCGTGGTTATCCCAAAACAGGGAGTTCCAGCCATTATCTGCCAGCTCGGTTTGCCATTTGGTGAAGACTTTTTTCAGTTTGATCAGATCAAAAGCTTGTGGCTCCCATTTACCCTGCTGCGGGTGCCAGCCGATAGTGATGTGTTCAAACTGGAATACCATCGACAGTTCATTACGTGCCGGATCAGAATACAGTTTGGCGATCTCTGGTGTGGCACTCCAGGCTTCACCAACGGTCAGGGCATCACGATGTCCGAAGGTGGCTTTATTCATTTCCTGCAATAATGGATGCAGTCGGGCACCATTCGCCATGACTTTTTGGTCGATTTCTTTGCCGATCAGATCGATAACGTCCATGCGGAAGCCACCGATACCTTTATCCAGCCACCAGTTCATCATGTTGTGCACTTCGGCCTGCACTTTGGGGTTTTCCCAGTTCAGATCCGGCTGGCGTTTGGAGAACTGGTGGAAATAATATTCGCCTGTGGTGGCATCAAACTCCCAGCCGCTACCACCGAAGTAGGAGTGAAAATCGTTCGGTGCCGAGCCGTCAGCTTGTGGCTGGCGCCAGATGTAATAATCCCTGTAGGGGTTGTCTTTGGATTTTTTGGCTTCAACAAACCATGGGTGTTCATCGGAAGTATGGTTAACCACTAAATCCATCACGATCTGGATATCGCGCTGTTTCGCTTCCGCGATCAGATTTTCCATCTCAGCCAGCGTACCGAATTCGGCGGCAATATCCTGATAATCAGAGATGTCATAACCGTTATCGTCCATCGGTGATTTATAAACAGGGGACAACCAGATGATGTTGATCCCCAGTTGCTGTAAATAATCGAGTTTGCTGATAATGCCGGCGATATCACCGATACCATCATTATTGGCATCACAGAAGCTGCGTGGGTAAATTTGATACACCACCGCGTTATGCCACCATTTTTTAGCTAATACTTTACTGTCCATCATGCACGGCCTGTTAATTTCGTAATGGAAACCAGAGACTGGCAGTCTGAACGACTGCCAGAAGAATTAATTAATGTTTGTTTTGTGTCGAGATCAGGCGTTGAAACGCATTACCGTCACCATCAAATAAGTAGCAATGTTCAACTGGCAACTGCACGCCAACTGTTTGTCCGGCAGAAATGACCGAACGCTCTGCGTTGCGCACGACCCATGGCTCGCTGGCATTGCCATTGTCGAGATAGAGGTAGGTTTCGTTACCCATGTGCTCAACAAACATAACATTGGCCTGATATTGTGATTCCTGCACATTGCCCCACAGAATATGTTCTGGGCGGATACCTAAATTGACGCTCTGACCTTCCGCATGGCGAGGTGTGCTGATAGGCAGTACCAATTGTTTGCCGTTATCCAGACGCACTACGCTTTCTGTCTCTCCAGCCTGAACCAGACTGGCGGGGATCAAATTCATTTTTGGAGAACCGATAAACTGTGCAACAAACTCATTGGCCGGGTGGTCATACAATTCCAGTGGTGTACCGACTTGCTCGATATTGCCTTTGTTCAGCACCACAATACGATCGGCCAGTGTCATGGCTTCCACCTGATCGTGGGTAACATAGATGATAGTCGAGCCCAGACGTTTATGCAGATTGGCGATTTCCATACGCATCTGAACGCGCAGGGCGGCATCCAAGTTCGACAACGGTTCGTCAAACAGGAACAATTTCGGTTCGCGAGCAATGGCACGACCAATCGCGACACGCTGGCGCTGGCCACCGGAGAGATCTTTCGGGCGACGCTGTAACAATGGTTCTAATTGCAGAATGCGTGCACTGTTTTGTACTTTCGCATCGATCTCTTCTTTTGATTTACCGGCCAGCTCCAAACCAAACGCCATATTTTGATAAACGCTCATGTGCGGATAAAGCGCGTAGGACTGGAATACCATACCGATACCACGCTCGGAAGGGGTATCATCGTTCACATAGGTGCCATCGATATACATACTGCCAGCGGAGATATCTTCCAGACCAGCGATCATGCGCAGCAGGGTCGATTTACCGCAGCCAGACGGGCCAACAATCACGATAAATTCGCCGCTGTTTACCTGCAGATCGAGTGATTTGATGACCTGAGCGTGTTCGCTGTAACGTTTGTTTAATTTCTCTAATCTTAAATGAGACATGGCTTTACATCCTGTACTGTGGGGCGTTCCCGTGGGGAACACCATTAATCACAAAAGTTCGTTCAGATAATCGGGTGGATGTGGCGTTAACCTTTCACCGCACCGCTGGTCAACCCGCTGACAATGCGTTTCTGGAAAATCAGTACCATCACAATAATCGGCAGCGTCACTACAACCGAGGCAGCCATGATGTTGCCCCATGGCAATTCAAACTGAGAGGCGCCCTGTAACATGCCGATAGCGACGGGTACGGTGCGTTGTTCGTTAGAGATAATGAACGTCAGAGCGAACATGAATTCATTCCAGGCACCAATGAATGCCAGCAGACCGGTAGTGACCAGCGATGGCCCCATGATGGGAGCGAAAATCCGGCTGATGATGACCCACAAACCAGCACCATCCACGATGGCCGCTTCTTCCAATTCCACAGGCAGTGACTTCATGAACGTGGTCAGTACCCACACCGTGAATGGCAGTGAAAAGGTGGTGTAAGAGAGGATCAACGCGCCCAGTGAGTCATACAAACCGAGGAAGCGCACCAGCTCAAACATGCCTGACAGCACCGCTACCTGCGGGAACATGGAGACACACAGGATGGTGAACAGGATATATTTACGACCTTTGAACTTGATGCGAGCCAGAGCAAAGGCCGCGGTAATGGAAACCAGTAAGCAGATCCCCACCGTCACGGAGGCGACGATGAATGAGTTCAGCAGACTGCGGGCAATACCATTCACCATCAGAGCGTTTACGTAGTTTTCCCAATGGAACGATGTGGGCAGATAGTTAGTCAGAAACAACTCCTGACCGGTACGCAGAGATGTCAAGATAGCGTTATAAAACGGGAACACACAGATAACACTGACCAGCGCTGCAGCAGCATAAATCAACGTCTGGTGAGTAATATGGCGTTGGCAACGAGTTAATTTCATTATTTGTTCTCCTTGCCTTCGTCATTCATACGGCCGATGTAGAGGAAACAGGCAGCGATACCGGCAACCATCATGAATACCAAAACGGAAGCGGCAGAACCGGAACCCATTTGCTGATAAGAGACCATCTGTTCACGGGCATAACCAGAAATAGAGATGGTGGCTTCACTGTTAGAGGTGAGCACATAAATCAGGTCGAACACACGCAAGGCATCCATGACCCGGAAGATCAGCGCCACAATCATGGCAGGCATAATCAACGGCAGGGTGATACGGGTGAAGCGTTGCCATGCAGTAGCACCATCGACACGACCGGCTTCATAGAGATCGGACGGGATCATCTGCAAGGCTGCCAGCAACATAAGCGCCATGAATGGCACGGTTTTCCACACATCAGCAAAAACCACCGCCCACATAGAAAGATTCGCTTCCGCGATCCATGCCAGTGGTTCATGGATGATACCAACGCGTGTTAGCAGATCGTTGATCACACCGTATTGATCGTGGAACATCCAGCCCCACATCTTGGCAGTCACGATAGTAGGAATGGCCCATGGCACCAGAATGGCTGCACGAACCAAACCTTGCCCGCGGAATTTTTGGTTCATCAATAATGCCAACAACATACCGAAGAACAGTTCAAATGACACCGAAATGCCGGTAAACCAGAGTGTATTTAATACCGCTTTCCACCACAGTGGGTCAGCTAATACACCAAAGCTTTCGCCATCAACCCAAGATAGGTAGTTATCAAAGCCCACCATGTTATAAACATCCGGGGTATCTAATGCGGCGTCGGTAAAGCTGTAAAACAGGGTGCGCAGTAATGGCCAGCCCGCTACCGATGCCAACAAGATCAGTGCAGGAGCAATTAAGATCCATGCTGCACGGCTGCGGCGTTGTTGCAGACTGCGTTTTTTCTTCTGAGGAATGACTTCGTTGTGCAGCGTTGCCTTCGAGCTACTTCCTTTGGAAGGCAATGATTCGGAATGGTGGTTCATCAACGTTTACTCCTTGTGGTCCGAAAGCAGAACGGCAGTGCTGCCCCGAAATCAGGGCAGCACTATCATGCTTACTTCCACTCTTTACCTTTGATGCGTTTCAGTTTGCTTTCCAGATCGGCAACTGCTTTTTCACCGGTTGCCCGACCGCTCAACACGTCATAGGCCGCATTGAAAACAGCTTTCGATACTTTCGGGAACTGAGACTTGGTTTCTACTGCAGGACGAGGAACTGCAGAGGCGAAGACATCCTTGAATTCAGCCAGATAAGGTGCAGAGGCCATAACTTCAGGGTCTTGATACACATCTAAACGAGATGGCGCGACGCCCACGGTTTTGAACTGCATTTTTTGTGATTCAGCATCAGTCAGAATGCGGATCAGCTGAATAGCTGCATCAGGGTGTTCAGTGTAAGCGCTAACTGCCCATTGCCAGCCACCCAATGTCGCAGCATGCTGACCATCTGCACCGCCTTTCGGTACTGGAATAACACCGACATTACCTTTAATCGGACTGGTTGGATCTTGTGCCAATACATAGGCATATGGCCAGTTACGCATGAAAGCCGCATCGCCATTCTGGAAGACAGCACGGGACTCTTCTTCCATATATCCCAATACACCTTTCGGTGAAATGGTGCCGATCCAGCCAGCTGCTGTATTCAAGGCTTTGGCGGCCTGAGGGTTATTCACGGTGACTTTGCCATCTTTATCCACGAATGTGCCGCCGTTATAAGAAGCAATCCATTCCATCGCATCACAAGTCATACCTTCATAGGCTTTACCCTGGAAAACAAAACCCCAGAAGTTTTTCTTACCGGCGTCGCGTTCACCTTTTTGGATCTTCGCGGCGATACGGGTCAGCTCTTCCCAGGTTTGTGGTGGTTGTTCGTTATATTTAGCCAGTAAGTCTTTGCGGTAATACATAGCACCCGCATCGAGGAAGGCGGGAATGGCTTTCACTTTGCCGTTAACTACATCGTTGTTCCAGGCAGACTGGAAGAACAGTGGTTGCAGATCTTTTACTTTGTCACTCAGGTCTAACAGATGCTTGTCTAACACACCCAACCACACGGTATCGGCTTGGAATACATCGACGGCTTTACTGTCTTTAGCGGCGAAAATTTGCTGGAATAAACCTAGTTTTTCGTCAGATGCGGGAGGTAACTGCACAAACTCCAGTTTGTTGGTGGTTTCTTTTTCAAAGCGGGCTTTGATGTAATCACAGTAGGCTTTACCGGTGCTGGTGCTGGCACATTCCATTTTCAGCGTATCGGCGTGCGCAGTATTCAGTGCGCCGGCAACCAACGTAGCGATAAGACCCAGGGTGTGTTTTTTCATAGTAACCTCTCGTCATCGTTATTAGAGTATTCAGCCGGATAATCATCCATAAAGCATAGCCAGCTGAACGTGTGATGCTTGAACGAGGGCTATGTTAATGAGGCTAAAGGTCAAAAAGAAATGCTTTATTTTGGCTGTGATATAGAATTAATCTATATCAGGATATCAGAGAGTGATCATGGATAAGATTTTGCAGCAATTCCTCGAAGTCGCCACGTTACAAAATGTGAGTCATGCAGCGAAAAAACTGTGTTTGAGTCAACCAACGTTGACTCACAATATGAAGAAGCTGGAAGAGTCACTCGATGTGCAATTGTTTATCCGTACTTCTAACGGCATGAAATTAACGGAGTTTGGAGAAGTATTACTAGAGCAAACCCGGATCATGCAGCGTATTTATGATAATACGCTGACCAAAATAGAGATGTTGAAAGAGCGTCATGAACGGGAATTACGCATCGGTTCTGGTCATGCGTGGTGGTATGTTTTTCTAAAAGACACAATCGATGCCTATCGCCAAGAACATCCGGCTGCGAATATTTATATCGATATTGGTAACCATCTGCGCTTAATGGATCTGCTATTAAGCGGCGACATTGATCTATTTATTGGTCATGAAATATCCGGGCTGAATAAACGTGCCGGTGTACTGTTTATTCCACTATTTATTTCACATGATAAAGTGTTTGTCAGGGAAGGGCATCCGCTGAGTTTACGACCTTGCACGCTAGATGATTTAGTGGAATATCCAACAATTGAAATTACACCCGATGAAATACGCCATGTGCATGTGATGGAAGATTTACAGCCGAAAAAGCTAGAACGTACGCAATTACATTTAACAGAAAAAATTCTGTATCGCAGTAATTCAATTATAACTTCGATTGATTTGGCTTGTAATACAAATGGGCTTTTACCATTTCCAGGTTCGATGGCCAGTTTCTTCGATAAATTTAATTTAATCAGTTTGGATTTGGCTGAGGAATATACAAAAGGATCGGTTGGTATCTATCTAATTAGAGAGAAACAAGATGACATGCATATACAAGATGTATTGAAATTAATTAGAGAGAATCTTGATAATAATCGTCATTTAATTGTTTAATCATAAATATAATCAGTCGGGAATATGAACAGGCCATATTCCCGACTGTGCTTATTAGTTTTTACTGACTAGATCGGATATCACTTTTACGGCTTTCTGCACAGGGTTCAGAGACTCCGGTGCTACTTCTTGTTGTGCTGAGTCGATCAATTGTATTAATTCATCATGAGCCAATTTGACCTTACCCATACCCAGAATGATCTGATATTGACCACCGGTACGGAATGTTCCTGTGACCTCAGTGATTTGTGCCAGTTTATTTTCATCGACCACTGAATCGTCATTGAGTACAAACCGCAACCGCGTGGCGCAATAGACCAATGAAATAATATTTTCATTACCGCCTAGCGCTTCAAAAATTTGTTGCGCGACCACTTTAGCATCCATGAGGTTACTCCTGTAGTTGACTGGATCTCAGGCATGCTAAACATCCTTTTACTAATAATGAAATATTTTTTTTAACTTGTGATATAGATTAAATCTATATCATTGGCTATTAGCTTGATAAAAAACACATATTTTTATTATTAAGCTGCTGCCAACTTCACTATAAATGTGATCATGATCGTGGTTTTTTGAAATTTTGTACTCATTCAAACCAAATGATGTCACTCGTACACATCTTGCGCAGAGGAGCTAGAATTAATAACGGAAGTGGATGAAGGAAGTCTGCGGCATAACGGCTATACAAACATCACTGCTGTCAGGGATCGTGACTAACAGCATCCGAATAAAGAGGTGTTTCCAGTGATGTCAAAAATTCTGGCTCTAATATCACCATGGCGTCATCTCATTATTATTGTTGCGGTAGGTCTGCTGCTGACAATGCCATTATTGATTAATGGCTGTATGAATGGACATGATTTTTTCTTTCATGTGATTTTCAGTCATCATTTCACGGAACAGTTTTGGAACGGTGATCTCTACCCGCGTTGGATGCTCAACATGAATGCAGGTTTTGGTAGCCCTACCTTTTTTTTCTATGCTCCCTTGCCATATTATATAACCAGCCTATTTTCATTATTGTTTAATCTGAATACAGCTGATTGTGATGCGTTGCTTTTCTCTGCATCGTTTGCATTAATCCTATCCGGCATAACAGTTTATTTTTGGCTGAAAGAATTTACCAGTACCCAATTCGCTTTAATCCTCGCCATCATATATATGGTGTTACCTTATCACTTTGTTGTTGATTTATATATTCGCTTTGCTTTTGCTGAGTTATGGAGTTTTGTTTGGATGCCTTTGATTCTTTATTGGAGTCTTAAGGTTTCCGAGGGATCGAAAAAATCAATCATATGGCTAAGTATCAGTATTGCATTGTTGATTTTTACACATTTGCCAACCTTTATTATTTTTATGCCTGTATTTGTCGGACATTTTTTATTTGTTACTAATAAAGAGTTACGGAAATTTGTTTTTTTAAACCATCTGATAGCGATCATGCTTGCTGTTGGCTTATCGGCAATATATTGGGTGCCAGCAATGACAACACAAGGTAATGTTTCTATGCAAAGTATGTTTTCAGGTATGTTTAATTATACTAACAATTTTCTTCTTAGTGGCCCTATCTACGGGCATAGTAGAACATTCTGGCGTTATCTGACCTTTATCACGGTGTTAATGAGCACCTTGGCGTACGGCGCATGGTTATTCAGTCGAATGCAAACACACCTGATTATTAGAAGGGAAACCAACTATTGGATTGTGGTGGTATTTTTATCATTATTTATGACGTTGCCTTTCAGTCAGTTCATATGGGATTTATTACCAACTTTGCAAAAAATTCAATTTCCATGGCGCTTTAATACCATATTAACTATTGCCGCAATTACAGTGTTTGCATTAGCGGTTTCCCAATTCGATGAAATTAAATTCCGTATGCATGGACGAAATCCTTTGATCATTTGGTTTTTGTTGCTGACTGTATTATTAAGCAGTGAGTTGATTTATGGTACTAATGCTATATTTTTCAATCGAGTAGAAGAAAAAGAGGTTGTTAAATCTCTGATGGTTAGCCGAAGCCCGGTTGAATATCGGCCACATTGGGTGCCGGAAGAAAACTTTAGTTACGATAATATTCGCAAACTTGGCCACGACACGCCGCAGTTGCAAAGTGATAAAACAGATGTGAGTTGGCAAATCAAACGTTGGCAACCACGCACAATTCAGTTGTTGATAAATGCCAATGTTGAGTCAAAGATAACCGTTCATCAGTTTTATTACTCTGGCTGGGCCGCCACATTAGATAACCAAACCAAATTATCTGTGAGCCCATCAGATAACGGGCTGCTGCAATTATCTGTTCCTGCAGGGAAACATGAAATTTTGCTAACACTCGATACTTTAATCGAAGAACGTGTCGGACAAATTATCAGTACACTCGCATTTTTAATATGCCTGTTATGGGGTGCAAAAAATCAGATTAAATTTGGTTTTGTCAGAAAAGAGCAAATCAAATAACAACCTGATCTTAAAAGATAAAATCTAGCGTTTACCTTGCGGTTTGCTATAATGCCGCCGCTGCATTATGGCATGTCCTCATAGCTCAGCAGGATAGAGCGTGCGCCTCCTAAGCGTAAGATCCAGGTTCGAGTCCTGGTGGGGACACCACTGTTATCCCTTTTATCACTCCAATTCCGCCAAATCATTCACCTGAATATTGCCAGCGGCATATTGCGATAATGACCGAATCACCGCATTTTCCGGATACACCTTTTTCACTTCCATCACACCAGACGCTTCATTCCGTAATGGATGTTCTTGCCCATAGGTATCAGTGAAATCAGCTTTATGCAGAATACGAAAGCGGTCGCCTACTTTCAGGCCATTATTTTTGCCCAGGTTAATATGATAATCGAGACCTTCCACGCGGATGATCCGTGCAGTAGGGCGTTCGCATTGCAAACGGCCTTTCAGTTCTTCTGTTACACGGTTAACCGTCGCCATCACTTCCATACCATATGATGACTGCCAGAAATCTTGACTGATTGGATCAACGATAGCGTCTCGATCAAATGTCCATTGTGCCTGAGTTTGATAAAAAGGCTGGTCCAGTAATTGCCCGGTTAGCCCATCGTAGATATACAGTTGCAAGGTAAAATGGCGTAGTGGATTTTTATACCATGTTCCCGGAAAGACATTGTCGAGAATGCCTTGGTCTGGTTTCTGTAGCGAGGCATCTACGATACTGCCAAAAATGAGATATTGGCTGTCAGTCTGCACGGCTAAGCTTTGGATCTGCTGCGCAAACGTGCTGTCACCTTGATGTAATTTGCCGGGGTCGACGCCGAGATTATTATCCAGCCAGCTGTGAGTGACAAAAACCTGACGCTGTTGCCCTAAGCGGTCGAACAATGCGCGAGTTACGGCGCGGTCCAATTGATAGATCTGGCCATAACGGCCGTCATCTTTGTGTTGCCAGTTAAACCGGATCAGCGAAATATCTTTGGCATATAAGCCACCGGCACAGCCAGAACGATCGGCAACTATGTAAGAGCGCACATTAACAAACATGCGTTGCTCACGGATCTCTTCGTCCAACAGTTGATATTGTCGAACTTCGCTGTTGGCACGGATTTGGAAATCATCACGCGTCAGTGCACCATTGCTGAGTTGCTGAATGCTGGAAACAGAGGCGCCCGCTTTCAGCATGGCTTGGCGTAATGCATCCTGAATCGCTTGCTGGCGTGCATATTCCTCATCATTGTTGATAATAGGGGCACTGCCAATGGTTTTATACCAAGCGGCTTGCGAGGGCAGGGCGATCATGCATAAAAGCAGAATAATCCAACGTTTCATGGCATTTGGTGAATGAGAGACAAGATAACTCTGCTATGCACAATCTATACCAGCGGAAAATTGACATCCGGCCTCAAGATATTATGCGAATGGCCGATAATTGGTTATGCCAGGAGAAGGGTTGGGTCTAATAATGAAAAAATACAGACCGTTAATGGTGGTTTTAACTGCCGTTTTTGCGTTATCAGCATGCGCTGAACAAACCGGTATGAACTATGACGGGCCAAAAAAAGAAAATGGGCTGGCGCTGAACCGTTTGGTGTCTGATATGACAGACCGCTTGTTTGCTACGAAGATCCCGGGCAACACGGTTTTATCGCCTATCGCGGTGACATCGATGGTGAATCTCAGTTCATTGGAAAGCACGAGCCCGATCGGGCAGCAAATCTCGGAAGATTTTGTGCATGAATTACACCGGCGTGGTGAAGTCGTTCTCGACTATAAAATAACTGGTAGCATCAAAGTGACACCGGAAGGCGATTTCACAATGAGTCGTGATTGGACCGAATTGTCAAAACGGATCCCTGCTGGACGTGTGCTGACCGGCACTATGTCGCGGAATGATTTAGGCATGGTACTCAATATGCGCATCATCAATATGCGTACGCGTTTGGTAGAAGCGACATCACAAGGCTTCGTACCAAATGAAATGCTCAAAGGTAATTTTGAATCTGGGCGCACTGTACTGGTTACGAAAGGTATGGTGGTTCGTGGAGAGTTTCCGTATGACCAATACGGCAGACCCCTTATGATGACACATTAGGAGGCGACTATGTCTCGCTGGTATTGGATATTGTTGCTGCTAAGTTCTGTTTTTCTGGCTAGTTGCACCACGCATCGGGTAACCCATTATGCCCGTGAAACACCCGATGAATTTCCGGTATTGCGTTCAGTTGGTTACGGTATTGTCGATGTGCAACCAGGGCCGACTCGTTCGGAAAAAATTCTGCAGGCAATCAGAGCGTCAAAACTCGATGCCTATCGTGAATTGACGGAACAGGTGTATGGCAACGCCATCCAAGCGGATACAACGTATAAAGACAATCGTCAGGCTAGTAACCGCATGCATGCGAATGTTGATGGTCTATTGCGTGGAGCGCGGGTTGTGAAGAGTTATCCGGTCGATAATATGTATGCGACAGAGCTGGAGCTGGATACCAAGGTGCTCTACAACATTTATCAGATGGATCATGCTTATTAAGTTCAGTGAACTCCCGCTAAAGCGGGAGTTTTGTTATGTGCTTCTGTTATGCGCCGTAGTGCGATTCCATCCAACTTTCTAAAATCAATTGGGCAGATACCGCATCAACACGGCTTTTACCTAACGCTTTATAGCCGCCATGTTCAAATAGACGAGCTTTGGCATCGGTAGTTGTGAGCCGCTCATCTTTGAATTCCACCTGAAAGCCGAAACGTCCATGCAGCCGTTGACCAAATTTACGCGCCCGTACTGTCATTTCCTGTTCAGTACCATCCATGTTGAGCGGTAAACCGACGACTAACAGATCTGGCTGCCATTCCTTCAGTAGCTTTTCAAGCTGGCTCCAGTCAGGAATACCATCGTTGGCTTTCAACGAGGTTAGTGGTGACGCAGTGCCGGTAATTTCTTGCCCGGTGGCAATACCAATACTGCGAGTACCAAAATCAAAACCCATGAGCGAACGATTACCGATTTCTTTCATGCGTGGCCGGCTCCTGGCGCAAGCTGCCAGATATCAATACCGATTGATTTACTGGCCGCTAACCAGCGATCTTCAACTGGTGTATTAAAGATGATTTCTGAAGATGCAGGGATTGTCAGCCAGACATTATCCAAAATTTCCTGTTCTAGCTGGCCAGCCTCCCAGCCTGCATAACCGAGCGCAATCAGATAATTTTTCGGTTCGGCAGACGTGCCCAGTGTCGATAAAATATCCAATGACGAGGTCATCATCAGCTCATCAGTTATTGATAGCGACGCATGAAAACCGTCCATCGGTGTATGTAAGACAAAACCTCGATCGGTGTTCACTGGTCCACCCGCCATAACTGGTTTGCCGGAAAGAAAAAATGCGGCATTACCTAGTTTCATCTGCGTCAGTAATTGGCAAATATCGAGATCAAGTTCCACATTCAGCACAATTCCCATTGCGCCTTTTTCGTTATGTTCACATAAATAAATAAGGGAACGCTCAAAAACAGAGTCGTTGAGCGTTGGCATCGCAACCAGAAAATAATTCTGTAATGACTGCATCATTCCTAAAGAAAGTTCCTTAACTGGCTTTACTGATGCGGCGTTCAATCGCATCCATCAGCAAACCACAAATATTAATATCAAATTGTGCTTCGATTTCCCGAACACAGGTAGGGCTGGTCACGTTAATTTCAGTGAGTCGATCACCGATAATATCTAAGCCAACAAAAATCAGCCCTTTGGCTTTCAGCGTTGGGCCCACCGCACGTGCAATTTTCCAGTCCGCTTCAGTCAGTTCGCGCGGTTCACCGCGTCCGCCGGCAGCCAGGTTTCCGCGTGTTTCCCCTTGTGAAGGAATACGAGCCAGGCAATAAGGAACCGGTTCACCATCGATCACCAATACGCGTTTGTCGCCATCTTTGATCGCAGGTAAATAAGATTGCGCCATACAATAGCGGGAACCATGTTCGGTGAGTGTTTCGATAATAACACCGACGTTAGGGTCGTCCTGTTTCATGCGAAAAATCGATGCGCCACCCATACCATCCAGTGGTTTTAAGATCACATCCTGATGTTGCTGGTGGAAAGAGCGCAATTTGGCAGATGAGCGGGTTACCAGCGTGGTTGGTGTATGTTCGGCAAACCAGGCGGTAAACAGCTTCTCGTTAGCATCACGCAAGCTTTGCGGTTTGTTAACAATCAACGTGCCTTGTTCTTCTGCCCGTTCGAGCAAGTAAGTGGCGTAAATGAATTCCGTATCAAACGGTGGATCTTTACGCATCAGGATCACCTCAAGCTCATGCAATGGCTGATCAACGACTTCACCGAGCGAATACCAGCAAGTGTAATCCTGACGGACTTCCAGCGGGCGCATGGTAGCATAAGAGATACCCTGCTCGAGATAGAGATCGCTCATCTCCATGTAATAGAGTTCGTAACCACGTTGCTGGGCTTCCAGTAACATGGCGAAGCTAGTGTCTTTTTTGATATTGATGGATTGAATAGGGTCCATCACGATGCCTAATTTAATGCTCATTTGCTCTCCTAAGACAGATCGCCGAAACGACATTGCAGCGCGGTAATAGCGGTCAAAGCTGCTGTTTCAGTACGCAATACACGCGGGCCAAGCAGCATTTCCTGAAAGTGATATTGTTCTGTTAGTGCGATTTCATCATCTGACAAACCACCTTCCGGGCCAATCACCAGTCGGACACCATTTGTGGGTGCGGGTAAAGTACCGACTGAATAGGCGGCTCGCGGGTGCAGGGTGAGTTTCAGCTCATCCGTGGGTTCAGCCAGCCAGTTTTCCAGTGACATTACGGGGCGCACTAAAGGGATAGTATTACGGCCACACTGTTCGCAGGCGCTGATGGCAATTTTTTGCCATTGTTCCAGTTTTTTATCCAGACGATCGCCTTGTAATTTGACGCCGCACCGGGAAGACCATAACGGCGTGATCACGTTAACGCCCAGCTCAACCGATTTCTGGATGGTAAATTCCATCTTATCGCCACGGCTGATGACTTGACCTAAATGGATCGCAAGCGGTGATTCTACTGAGTGATCATTAAAACTATCAACCCGAACAATCACTTGCTTCTTGCCACTTTCAACGATCGTGGCCTGATATTGACCACCTTGGCCGTTGAATAGGCAAATTTCCTGCTCGGGTAACATGCGTAACACGCGACCAACATGGTTTGCTGCATCTTCTTGTAAGCTAACTGTGGCGCCAATGCTCAATGGTGAGTCTTGATAAATTCTTGGAATGCGCATTTTAGCGACATTGCTCCTTCACTATATTTTTACCATAACCGCATAACTATGGTGTAAATCAGATGTTGCAAGGATAACATGCTTGCGATTCTTGATAGTAATCTTGTTAAGCGTGAATTGGCATTCAGAAAGGAGCATGCAATGGATTTAACCAAGATGATTGGTTTTGGTGTCGCGGGTAACTTTGCCGGACATTTGGAACAGGCGGGCGAAGCCAGTGACTTTGTGAATGTTAAAGTAAAAGATGCTATTCAGCCGAAAGCGATATTCCCATTTTATGTACCGCACATTGAAAACAGTTTTCTGAATGTATTTCCAATTTCCCATCATCAGATCCAGTTTCCTGCTGGTGCCGATAATCTGCAGATCGAACCGGAAGTTTGTTTGATCTGCGATGTGGTATATGACAGCCAGATCGTTAAAGACCTCATTCCGCGTGAGTTTGCTGCGTTTAATGATTGCTCTATTCGTCGTCCTGGCGCTCGTAAAATCAGTGAAAAGAAAAACTGGGGCTCATCGAGTAAAGGCATGTCATCACAGCGCATCGCACTGGATAAATTCGCCGAAGGTGGCGAGTTAGATTGTTACCATATCGCCAGCTTTTTACGCCGTAATGGGGAATGTTATCCTTATGGTTTAGACAGCCCAACGGTGGAATACAGCTATTTTCACGAAACCTTACTGAATTGGGTTATCGATAAGATGAATCATCAGCAGGATGAAGGCCCAGCAGAAGATATCGCGGCTATATTGAAAGTGGCAGAATATCCGCAACAAGTAATTATCAGTATCGGTGCTACTCGCTATACCCCATTTGGTGAGCAAAACTTCCTGCAACCGGGGGATGAAAGCATTGTGGTGGTTTATGATGCTCGTCGTTATAACGCAGAACAAATTCGTCAGATGGCCAACGCAGGTAAATTTACGGGCGAGGAGATGAGTCTGTTACGTCAGTTAGTTGTTGCAGATTAGCGCCGCAACGACGACAGCAATATTGCCGGTCACCGCGTAAAATGGCGCGGTGACGCCGGATTGATAATTGATGTTGCTGGCACTCACATTGATAAGCGTAAACTGCGCCCTGAACTTTAGTTACATCCATTTTGTGAGTTGTGCGGGGCGTAATGTTAAACACCTCCCACATCACCTTCCGCCATTCTGCGCCATGCGGTTTCGCTCGTCCCCAAATTGCATGCACCACCAAATGTGCAATCTCATGCGGGATCACCTCATTTTCAAACTCAGCCTGATTATCTTGCAACAAAACCGGATTAAGCCTTATATGCCAGTCGCGTAAGCGTGCTGTACCTGCACATTTGCCACGCTGATCTAACGTAATTTTGGGGTGATTAAATTCACGTTTGAAGTAACGGGCAGCCAAAGACAGATAATGGCTGGCAACCACTTCGATCTGGATCAGGTTAGTGATGTTGGGTCTATTTAGCATTTACAGGAGGAAAAGGGGACTGCTTTGGCGGGAGTATACAGATAAAACATCGGAATTTATCGATAAAAAAGGGGCCGAAGCCCCTTAACATCACGAATTATTTCAAACCAGCCAAGTCGCGCAGTAATGCGGCTTTATCGGTTTTTTCCCATGGGAACTCTTCGCGTCCGAAGTGGCCATAAGCTGCAGTTTGTTTGTAGATCGGTTGGATCAGATCCAGCATTTCAATCAAGCCATATGGGCGCAGATCAAACTGATCACGAACCAACTGAGTCAACAATTCTTCATCGACCTTACCAGTGCCGAAAGTCTCAACACTGATAGAGGTTGGCTCTGCAACACCGATTGCGTAGGAAACCTGAATTTCACAGCGATCAGCTAAACCGGCAGCTACAATGTTTTTCGCTACATAACGCGCTGCATAAGCGGCTGAACGGTCAACCTTAGATGGGTCTTTACCAGAGAAAGCACCACCACCGTGACGAGCCATACCACCGTAGGTATCTACGATGATTTTACGGCCAGTCAGACCACAGTCACCCATTGGGCCACCGATAACAAAACGGCCAGTTGGGTTAATAAAGTATTTAGTATTTTTACTCAACCATTCTGCTGGCAATACGGGTTTCAGAATTTCTTCATGTACTGCTTCGATCAGATCTGGCTGGCTAATATCTGGTGAATGCTGTGTTGACAGGACAACGGCATCGATACCTTCGATTTTGCCTTGTTTGTCATAAATAAAGGTGATTTGGCTTTTTGCATCCGGGCGCAACCATGGCAGCGTGCCATTTTTACGTACTTCAGATTGGCGTTTCACCAGACGGTGCGCGTAAGTGATTGGTGCAGGCATCAATACATCAGTTTCGTTTGATGCATAACCAAACATCAGGCCTTGGTCGCCAGCACCCTGTTCTTTAGGGTCGGCACGATCAACACCTTGATTGATATCCGGTGACTGTTTACCAATCGCATTCAGTACGGCGCATGAATGTGCGTCAAAACCCATATCAGAGTGGGTATAACCGATATCACAAACGGTTTTACGCACCAGTTCTTCGATATCAACCCATGCTGTCGTGGTGATTTCACCGCCAACCAACACCATACCGGTCTTGACGAAAGTTTCACAAGCGACACGCGCTTTCGGATCTTGCTCCAGAATGGCATCCAACACCGCGTCGGAAATCTGATCCGCGATTTTATCTGGATGTCCTTCTGCAACGGATTCGGAGGTAAACAGTCTTGCCATTTTAATTCTCTGTGTAAAAAGTTGAAGGCGATTGCAATGTGGTTGATAACCTGATTGCAAATAGCAGTATCCACATCTGGACGTCTATCTATGTGACTATTGTCGCAGTCAATAGAGATATCGTCAATGTACGGGGAAAATTAAGCCTCAGATCATTAAGTCAGAGGTGCGTCGCAATAAAATAACCGAGATAACATTTGCGCAACCGGTGATCAGTTTGGGACAATACACGCCTTACTTAAGTGTATAGACCCAATTGAAAGCAGGAGTGACAAATGCCCTCTCGTAAAGAGTTAGCCAATGCCATCCGGGCATTGAGCATGGATGCAGTTCAAAAAGCCAATTCCGGCCACCCGGGCGCCCCTATGGGCATGGCTGATATTGCCGAAGTGCTGTGGCGTGACTTTTTGAACCACAACCCAGCTAACCCAAAATGGAGCGAGCGTGACCGTTTCATCCTTTCCAATGGTCATGGTTCGATGCTGCTGTACTCCTTGCTGCATCTGTCTGGTTATGACTTGTCCATTGAAGATCTGAAAAACTTCCGTCAGCTACATTCTCGTACACCTGGTCATCCTGAATATGGTTATGCCCCTGGTGTTGAAACAACGACGGGTCCATTAGGGCAGGGTATTACCAACGGTGTTGGTATGGCGCTGGCTGAAAAAGTTCTTGCAGCTCAATTCAACCGTCCTGATTTTAATATCGTTGACCATCACACCTACGTGTTTATGGGTGACGGTTGCATGATGGAAGGCATTTCCCACGAAGCGTGCTCACTGGCTGGCACATTAAAGCTGGGCAAACTGATCGCATTCTGGGATGACAACGGTATCTCTATCGACGGTCATGTTGAAGGCTGGTTTACTGATGATACACCTGCTCGCTTTGAAGCTTATGGCTGGCATGTTATCCGTGCTGTTGATGGCCATGATGCAGATGCAATCAAAGCAGCTATCGAAGCGGCTAAAGCAGAAACTGACAAACCAACATTGATCTGCTGTAAGACTGTGATCGGCTTTGGTTCACCAAATAAAGCTGGTTCACACGATTGCCACGGTTCACCATTGGGTGCTGCTGAAATTGCTGCTGCACGTGAATTCCTGGGTTGGAATCATGAGCCGTTTGTTATTCCTGCTGACATTGCCACCGAATGGAATGCGAAAGACGCGGGTGCTGCGAAAGAAGCTGCATGGAATGAGAAATATGCAGCCTATGCCGAAGCTCATCCTGAGCTGGCAGCAGAATATAAACGTCGCGTGAATGGTGATTTGCCAGCTAACTGGGCAGAAGCATCACAAGCGTTTGTTGAACAGCTGCAAGCCAATCCATCAAAAATTGCTTCGCGTAAAGCCAGCCAGAATGCTATTGAAGCATTTGGTAAATTACTGCCGGAATTCCTAGGCGGTTCTGCTGACTTAGCGCCATCGAACCTGACCATGTGGTCTGGCTCTGAGTCACTGACTGCAGATGATGCCTCTGGTAACTATGTTCACTACGGTGTGCGTGAGTTTGCGATGTCTGCCATGATGAATGGTGTGGCGTTGCATGGTGGTTTCATTCCTTACGGTGCTACTTTCCTGATGTTCATGGAATATGCCCGTAATGCGGTGCGTATGGCAGCGTTGATGAAACAGCGTACTATCTTCGTTTATACCCACGACTCCATCGGTCTGGGTGAAGACGGCCCAACACACCAGCCAGTGGAACAAATTGCTTCACTGCGTCTGACGCCAAACATGAGCACATGGCGCCCATGTGATCAGGTTGAATCAGCGATTGCGTGGAAATATGCTGTTGAACGCAAAGATGGCCCTAGTGCACTGATTTTCTCGCGTCAGAATCTGGCGCAAATGGATCGTACGCCGGCTCAGTTGGCGAATGTCTACAAAGGCGGTTATGTTCTGCGTGACAGCGAAGGCACACCAGATGCGATCCTGATTGCAACCGGTTCTGAAGTTGAATTGGCGATGCTGGCTGCGGATCAACTGGCAGCTAAAGGTCGTCAGGTTCGTGTTGTTTCTATCCCATGTACCGATGCATTTGATGCACAGTCAGCTGAATACAAAGAATCTGTATTACCAGCTGCGGTTACCAAACGCGTGGCAGTAGAAGCGGGTATTGCCGATTACTGGTACAAATATGTTGGCTTGAACGGCCAAATCATTGGTATGCGCACGTTCGGTGAGTCAGCGCCAGCTGAATTACTGTTCCAACAATTCGGCTTCACGGTCGAAAATGTGGTGCAAACTGTTGAAAGTTTGTTCCAGGCGTAAATGCAATGTTAAACGGGAGCTTCGGCTCCCGTTTTTTTCACAGAAAATCCGTGTCAAGTATCGCGTTTGATGCATAAGCACAGTAAACTCTTTGCGTTTGAATGATTAGTAGGTCACAACATAGCTGTTGTGGGTATGACTTCAGTCTCCCTGGTTTTACATCAGGAAAAAAACAACACACACAACTGAAGTCTCCCCTCTGTAATCCGGCTGACGTACTAACTTCATAAGTTGAGTCTTATTCAGGAAGATCAAAATAAGACCAATGGCACTGACTTCGTTATATGTCTAAAAAATATAGGGGACTAACATGTCTGTTATCAAAATGACTGATCTGGATCTGGCTGGTAAGCGCGTACTGATTCGTGCGGACCTGAACGTACCAGTGAAAGATGGTAAAGTAACTTCTGACGCACGTATCGTTGCAACTCTGCCGACCATCAAACTGGCTCTGGAAAAAGGCGCCAAGCTGATGATCACTTCTCACCTGGGTCGTCCGACTGAAGGCGAGTACAACGAAGAGTTCTCTCTGCTGCCAGTAGTGAACTACCTGAAAGACAAACTGTCCTGCCCAGTACGTCTGGCGAAAGATTACCTGGATGGCGTTGAAGTTGCTGCTGGTGAACTGGTTGTTCTGGAAAACTGCCGTTTCAACAAAGGCGAAAAGAAAAACACCGAAGAGCTGGCTAAGAAATACGCTGCACTGTGTGACGTATTCGTAATGGACGCTTTCGGTACTGCTCACCGCGCTGAAGGTTCAACTCACGGTGTTGCTCAATACGCACCAGTAGCTTGTGCTGGCCCACTGCTGGCTGGTGAACTGGACGCATTGGGTAAAGCAATGCTGAAACCAGAGCGCCCAATGGTTGCTATCGTTGGTGGTTCTAAAGTTTCTACCAAGCTGACTGTTCTGGAATCACTGTCAAAGATCGCTGACCAGCTGGTAGTTGGTGGTGGTATCGCTAACACTTTCATCGCGGCTGCTGGCCACAATGTTGGTAAATCTCTGTGCGAACACGACCTGATCGATACTGCTAAGAAACTGGCTGCTGAAACCAACATCCCAGTAACTACTGACGTTGTTGTTGGTAAAGAATTCTCTGAATCAACTCCAGCAACTATCAAATCAGTTGCTGACGTAACTGCTGACGACATGATTTTCGACATCGGTCCAGATTCTGCTAAAGCACTGGCTGACATCATCATGAACGCGAAAACCATTCTGTGGAATGGTCCAGTAGGCGTATTCGAATTCGACCAATTCGCTAAAGGCACTGAAATCATTGCTAAAGCAATTGCCGAATCTCCAGCATTCTCTATCGCTGGTGGTGGTGACACTCTGGCTGCTATCGACAAATTCGGTATCGCTGACAAAGTATCTTACATCTCCACTGGTGGTGGTGCATTCCTGGAATTCGTAGAAGGCAAAGTGCTGCCTGCAGTTGCGATTCTGGAAGAACGCGCTAAAGCGTAATGATTTAACGGGAGGCTTATGTCTCCCGTTGTTTTGCCCATCGGCAACAAACAATTTTTTAGCAACTCGTTCAACTCGTATTTTGTAGTTGAACACCTGATAGGACCTTTGAAATGTCTAAGATCTTTGATTTCGTTAAACCAGGCGTTATTACCGGTGACGACGTACAGAAAATATTTGAAGTAGCAAAAGCGAACAAATTCGCTCTGCCTGCAGTTAACTGTGTTGGTACTGACTCAGTAAACGCGGTACTGGAAGCAGCTGCTAAAGTTAAAGCGCCAGTAATCGTTCAGTTCTCTAACGGCGGTGCAGCATTCATCGCTGGTAAAGGCATGAAACTGGAAGGTCAGAAAGCGGCTATCATCGGTGCTATCTCTGGTGCTAAACACGTTCACGCAGTTGCTGAAGCCTACGGTATTCCAGTAATTCTGCACACTGACCATGCAGCTAAAAAACTGCTGCCATGGATCGACGGTCTGTTAGACGCAGGTGAAAAACACTTCGCTGAAACTGGCAAACCACTGTTCTCTTCTCACATGCTGGATCTGTCTGAAGAGTCATTGGAAGAAAACATCGACATCTGCTGCAAATACCTAGAACGCATGGCCAAAATGGGCATGACTCTGGAATTGGAACTGGGTTGCACCGGTGGTGAAGAAGACGGCGTAGACAACAGCCACATGGATCAGTCTGCTCTGTACACCCAACCAGAAGACGTTGCTTATGCTTACGAGCGCCTGAGCAAAATCAGCCCACGTTTCACCATCGCTGCTTCTTTCGGTAACGTACACGGTGTTTACAAACCAGGTAACGTTAAACTGACTCCAAGCATTCTGGATGCTTCTCAGAAATACGTTTCTGAAAAATTCGGTGTTCCTGCTAACACTCTGAACTTCGTATTCCACGGCGGTTCAGGTTCTACTCAGCAAGAAATCGAAGAATCTGTAGGCTACGGCGTAGTTAAAATGAACATCGATACTGATACCCAATGGGCAACGTGGGAAGGTATCCTGAACTACTACAAAGCTAAAGAAGCTTACCTGCAGGGCCAGCTGGGTAACCCAGAAGGCGCTGACTCACCAAACAAAAAATACTACGACCCACGCGTATGGCTGCGTAAAGCTCAGGAAACTATGATTGCCCGTCTGGAACAGGCATTCAAAGAACTGAACGCGATCGACGTACTGTAATTTCAGGAAATTAATTTTCTGATGAAGAGCGCCTGTAATAGCAGGCGCTTTTTTTATGAGCGATAGTTATAGTGGGTTATTTTTCAGGCTGTTATCTGGCTTTGCAAGCAAACAAATGTAACGTTAATGTTATGAAAAAAATATTTTTTACTGTAACATTTGACCCCTTCAATCCTGATAGTCAGGTTTTATCTGGATAGAGCAAGGATAATTATGACAACTATCAATGAACAGCAAGATACGCTACTCGCGTGTTTGTTGTTTATGTCTCATCATTATGGCATTGGCAATACACGAGAAGCATTAACCTCAGGTCTGCCACTTCACAATGGGTTATTGACGGCAGAGCTTTTCCCTCGCGCAGCTCACCGAGCCGGTTTTGTTGTTGATTACTTTTCTTCATCACTAAATAACATTCCTTCTTTGCTAATGCCATGCTTATTACTGATGCGAGATGGCAGAGCTGCAGTTTTGCTTGCGGTTGATAAACCAAATGCACAAGCAACGCTTTTTTTTCCAGTCGGTAGTGTGGGTCAGCAGTCTGTGCCATTTTCGGTGCTAGAAGAGGAATTTTCTAGTGCTGGTTTTTACATTAAACGTCGTTTGCAATTTGATTCTCGAGCTCCCGAGGTTTTAAAACCCAAAGGTGGGCATTGGTTTTGGGGCACATTGCTGGAATCCCTCCCTATCTATAAAGATGTATTAATTGCATCAATATTGATCAATGTTTTTGCGATCGTCAGCCCGATGTTCACCATGAATGTGTACGATAAAATAGTGCCTAATATGGCGTTCGATTCGTTATGGGTTTTGGCGATTGGTGCATCGTTAGTTTTTACTTTTGATGTAATTATTCGACAGCTCCGTAGTTACTTCATTGATATAGCGGGTAAAAAATCAGACTTGCTTCTTTCGGCGAAGATTTTTTCTAAAGTCTTAGGTATTCGGATGGAATCGCGCCCAAATTCAACTGGGGCATTTGCGCGTCATCTGCAAGAATTTGAATCAATTCGAGAGTTTTTTACATCAGCCACCGTTTCTGCATTGATTGATTTACCGTTTGCTTTGCTCTTTTTGATTGTGATTTGGATCTTTTCCGGTGTTCTAGTGGCGGTTCCATTACTGGCCATTATTTTCATGATTGGATATAGCTTTTATATTCAGGCGCCATTACGTCAAAGTATTGAAGAAAGTAGCCGTTTATCTTCACAAAAATATGCTACGGTGATCGAAGCAATTGCCGGATTAGAGTCAGTAAAAATTCACAATGCGGAAGGGCAGTTCCAACATCGATGGGAACAGGCAGTTAGCCATATGGCTAATTCTGGCATCGTTACGCGTAAAATTACAAACATGGTGTCAGGGTTAGCAAACTACGTTCAGCAGATGGTAACGGTGGCACTGATTATTTTAGGTGTTTACCAAATATCAGAAGGCAATTTGACGCAAGGCGGTATGATCGCTGCGGTTATGTTAGCCGGCCGAGCAATCGGGCCACTGATTCAGTTATCTGTTTTATCAACACGTTACAATCAAGCTAAATCGGCACTTTTGTTACTCGAAAACATCATGAAAAGCCCCTCAGAAAGAGAAGATGAAAAACAATATCTCGATTATGAACGTTTAACTGGGCGTATTGAATTGAATGATGTTTCATTCAGTTATCCTGAATCTGACCAAGCAGCGTTGAAAAACATCAATGTGAAGATCCGTACCGGCGAGAAAATTGCTGTTATCGGACGCATCGGGGCTGGTAAAACAACGCTCGAAAAATTGATATTAGGTTTGTATAAACCACTATCGGGTTCGGTATTGTTGGATGGGTTTGAATTATCGCAGCTACATCCTGCCACTATTCGCGATAACATCGGTTGTGTACCACAAGATTTCACCCTGTTTTATGGGTCAATTCGTCAAAACATTCAACTTGGTCATCCGCATGCAACAGATGCTCAAATCTTGCGTGCTGCGCAACGTGCTGGTGTCAGTCAGTTTACCAATCATGATCCGAATGGGTTAGAGCGACAGGTTGGTGAAGGTGGTCGTAATTTATCTGGTGGGCAACGTCAATCCATCGCATTGGCTCGTGCCATATTGCGTGATCCTCCTATTTTGATATTAGACGAACCAACTGCCAACATGGATAACCGTTCTGAGAGTTTGGTTAAACATGAACTAGCGCATTTACCTGCAGATACCACCATGCTGTTGATTACTCATCGCACATCGATGCTCGATATTGTTGATCGAATTATTGTGATTGAACAGGGGATGGTTGTTGCTGATGGCTCTCGCGATTTTGTTTTACAGCAACTCAAAGAGGGCAAGGTTAGGGTAAGGGAGAATGTGGATGCCTAGTCCAGAGTTGAATCAAAAACAGCTCAATTTAATCGATGATGCATCGGCAGCAGTGATGCTCACGGCACCCCGCCAAGCTCGCATTTTATTATGGTGCTGTTTTCTTTTCTTTATCGTTGCAACGATTTGGGCTGCGTGGGCGGAACTGGATGAAGTGACCCGTGGTGAAGGAAAGGTTATTCCCTCAAAACAGTTGCAGATCATTCAGAATTTAGAGGGTGGTATTGTTAAAGAAATTTTTGTTCGTGAAGGCCAAATGGTGAAGACTGGACAAGAGTTACTGCGTATAGATGACACCCGCTTTCGTTCAGACTTTCGTGAGAAGCAACAAGAGTTGGTCAGTATGCAGGGTGATGTCGCTCGCTTGCAGGCGGAAATAGCGAGTTTGTCGATTGCCAATGACAGTGCATTACCATGGCGAGATCAAGTTCTATTGACCACCAAACCGATTACTTTTCCAACAGGATACGAGAAAGTCTTTCCTGAAAATGTGGTTCGCCAAGAGGGTGCGCTGCGAGAAAATATCAGTAATCTGAACAACCAGCTCGTTATTATGGGGCAGCAGATCGAGCAAAAAGAAAATGAGATCTTAGAGATTAACAATAAGATCAGAACGTTGAGTCGTAGTGTTGGTTTGGCTAGCAGAGAGATAGATATCAACCGCCCTCTCGTAAAAGAGGGCATTGTCTCTCAGGTTGATCTGCTAAAAATGCAACGTCAGCTGAATGACATGCAAGGTGAGCTAGAAAACGCCCGATTATTACTACCCAAGCAAAATTCTTTGTTAAGAGAAGCTATTCTTAAACGCAAAGACGTTGCCTTCAAATTCCGTGTTGATGCACAAAAAGAGATGGAAGAGAAACAGAGCCGCTTGTCGCAGCTCAATGAAGGGCAAGTCGGTTTACAAGACCGAGTGTCTCGTACCAGTGTGACTTCACCGGTTGATGGCACAATTAAGACGCTGAAAGTTAATACGGTTGGTGGTGTTGTGCAGCCGGGTATGGATATCGTGGAGATTGTGCCGTCAGAAGACAATTTGCTTATTGAAGCCAAAGTATTACCTAAGGATATCGCCTTTTTGCGACCAGGTTTGCCGGCCATGGTTAAGTTTTCTGCTTATGATTTTGCTATTTATGGTGGTTTGCACGGCAAACTGGAACACATTAGTGCTGACACAATTCAAGATGATAAAGGTAATTCGTTTTACCTTGTGAGGGTTCGAACAGACAGAAGTTATCTTGGTACGAAAGCAACACCACTACCCATTATTCCTGGGATGATGGCGAGTGTTGATATCGTGACAGGTAAAAAAAGTGTGCTCGAATATTTAATGAAACCTATTTTAAGAGCCAAGCAGTCTGCACTGCGGGAACGATAAAATAACCAAGGGGATAGAGTTATGGGCAAAGTAGGAAAATTATCGGCACTTGCGGTATGCATAGCGGCTCTGTCTGGTTCTGCGGGTGCGGCTTCACTTGATGCAACTGTGTCACAAACGTTAATGAATCATCCTCAGGTTAAGCAGGCATACGATAATTATGTCACGCGTTCTCATCAGATCGATCAGGCAAAAGCAGGCTATTATCCAAAAGTGGATGCAGTAGCAGGTGTTGGGAAAGATAACTACAATAGTAATAATTCGTCTAAGGATGGTAATAATCTGAATAGACAAGAGTTAGGTGTTTCTCTAACTCAAATGCTGTTTGATGGTTTTTCAACCAGCAGTAACGTTGATAGAACAACAGCAGAAGCGCAAGCTCAAAAGTTTGCACTCTATGCACAGGCAAATAATACAGCACTACGTGTGACGGAAGTGTATTTGAATGTGTTGCGTCGGCAGGAGTTGTTCCGTTTATCGCAAGAAAACCTGGCAACTCACCAGGCAATTCTCGCTGATATAGGTAAAAGAGCTGATTCCGGTGTAGGGTCTACCGCTGACTATATGCAAATCAAAGGGCGTGTTGCGAGAGCTCAGGCTAATCTTTCCGCAGCAGAAAATAATATGCTTGATGCGGAAACGGAATTTTTCCGTGTAACCAACAATCAACCAACTGATTTGACTCAACCGGTACCAGATACCACTAAAATTCCTGCTACATTATCGGAAGCCGTTGCATCCGCACAAAAAATACATCCTACCTTGTTGTCTGCTGATAAGGACATCGAAGCTACTCGAGCCCAATATGAAGCATCTAAGGCTAATTTTTATCCAAAATTATCAATAGAAGCGAATAAAGATTTAAACAAAAATAGTAGCGGTGTTGATGGTTATAAAGTTGATGACACCAGTGTCATGTTAATGGTGCGTTATAACTTGTCTAATGGTGGTGCTGATATAGCACAAAAACGGGCAACTGCCTCTCAGATTGGTGAAGCTAAAGACATCAAACTGAATGCTGCCCGGCAGGTTCAAGAAGGCCTGAGTTTAGCCTGGAATGCGAGAGAAGCGTTGTTGAAGCAAAAAGATTTTATGCAACAACATGTTCAGGCAAGCTATGACACCGTAATGGCATATCGTAAACAGTTCTTATTAGGTACACGGTCATTATTGGATGTACTTAATACAGAAAACGAACTGTTCGAAGCGCGGCAGAATGCAGTGAATACCGATTATGATGAATTATATTCAGAATATCGGATACTCAATGCTACTGGTAAATTATTGGATAGCGTGAGTTTTAAAGCGCCGGCCGAATGGCAGAAGTAGCAACATATGTGGTCATTGACCATATTAGCTAATTTCCGACGTTTTCAATGCGCCTTATTATTACTATTAGGCGCATTGTTAACTGTTGGCATTTATCCAACTATTCTTGCTGATGTTCTTGATGCGAAAGATCGGCAGTTAGCTGATTTAGTTCAGGCAAAATATGGTTCAAGAGCTGCTCGTCGAGTCATCGATTGGCGGCTGCTTGTGCAGCGAGCGCGAGCTGAAAAATGGAGTCAACAGCAAGCATTAGAAGCAACAAATCGTTTTTTTAACCGGCAAATATTTATTGATGATATTAAGTTATGGGGGCAACCAGATTACTGGGCTTCTCCGGTGGAGTTTCTTGCTGCAGGTGGTGGAGACTGTGAAGATTTTAGCATTGCTAAGTACTTTACGTTACGAGAAATGGGGTTATCAGATGAAAGTATGCGGCTGATCTATGTCAAAGCTATTCGCTATAATCAGTTTCATATGGTGGTCGCAAATTATGCAACACCAGCATCAATGCCAGTAATATTGGATAACCTTGATCCCACAATTAAACCAGCCAATTTACGAACTGACTTAATTCCAATATATAGCTTCAATGGTAGTCATCTATGGCTGATGAAAGCAAAAGGTCAAGGCCAGTTGGCAGGAAACTCAGATCGATTGAGTTTATGGACCGATCTACAGAAAAGATTTAATACTCAGCATATGAACCGACCGATTTTAAATTTGGATAACTAATCATGACTTTATATAAGCAAATACTCGCTTTCGTGATATGCCTTTTTGCTGGGTTATTAATTATTGCTTACGGAGTGCAGTTCCAATCGACGAGAGATTATCTGGCCGAGCAACAACGCATTTCGGTTATTAACACCGCTAATTCCGTTGGCTTAGCTCTAACACCCTATTTGGAAGCTGGTGATAAAGTTGGCGCAGAATCAGTAATTAATGCAGCTTTTGATGGTGGTTATTACCAAAAAATACATCTTGATCTACTTGCGTCTAAACAAACAATTGAAAAAGTGAACAAGACAGATATCGAAGGTGTTCCGCATTGGTTTACACAATTGAATTTGTTTAAAAGTGAAAGCTACGAAACAGTATTAACGTCAGGTTGGCTTCAGCTCGGAAAATTAGAAGTTAAAGGGCATCCTGGGGATGCATATTTCCAGCTATGGCGATCCATGTCCAATTTATTGTGGGCATATATTATTTGTTTTGTGGTTGTATCCATTTTAGTCACTTCAGCTTTGCGATTTTTGCTTCGCCCACTGGATTGGATCCGCAAGCAAGCAGTGGAAATTGAACAGCATCATTTTAATCAAACAATTCCGTTACCTAAGACTTTGGAACTAAGACAAGTTGTTCAGTCGATTAATACACTGACTATTAAGCTGGCAAAGCAATTTAAAGAAGAAGCAGAAGCTGCTGATCTGTTGCGAGAAAGAGCATTCCGCGATGCGGTTTCTGGATTGGGCAACCGAGCTTATTTCATCGGCCAGGTTAATGCTTGGATCGCGGATCATGGTCGTGGCGGTGTTATGTTGATCGCTGTTGATTCACTGGATGAAATTTATCGTACAGACGGTTATACCGCTCGAGATAAAATGGTTAAGCAAGTTGCTAATATTCTTACTGCTAAGTTATCTGTTTTTGAGGGGATGGCTTTAGCTCGAATTACTGCAACTGAGTACGCAGTGTTGTTGCCTGGGCTTACTAGTGATGAATTATTGGATACGGCACATGTACTTAATATCGCGATTGCTGATCTTATTGTGAATCCACTAGATTCTGATACAGCTCTGTCGGTCATTGGTGTTGCAATCAGAAATCCAGATGAAGATTTATCCGTACTTTTAACTAAAGCTGATAATGCATTGCGCCGGGCCCGAAATGAACGGCTGGGTGCCGTTACAATTGAACAGGCAGAAAGTGCGGATACGATTGGTCGTTTAGCCTGGAAAGAAATTATTTTAGGTGCGTTGAAACATAACTTATTCGATTTTCGAGTGCAGCCCGTGACCATGATCAGTGGCGAGTCAGCACTACCAGCTGAACTTTTCACAGGAATTAGACATCAAGGGCAGCGGTTTAGTGCAGCTCAATTCATGGCTGCGGTTGAAATGTTTAAGTTGGGTGAAAAATTAGATCGTTATGTGCTCGATCATACAGTTTCTGTTCTTCAAACGAACACTGGTATGAGTATGTCGGTCAACTTAACCATCAGCAGTATTTCTTCACCATCGTTTTTGAGTTATCTGAAAGATTTTTTCATTAGAAACAATGAAATAACTAAACGCATAGCCATTGAGATTCCGGAAAATGCCATTATTCATCAACGTGAAGCAGTGAAATTGTTGAGCGAAATATGTCAACAACACAAAGTCATGTGGGGGATTGATCAATTTGGCCGATATTTTCAGTCATTAGAGTATTTAACTGAATTGACACCTGCGTATGTGAAAGTTGATCAGGGATATATGAGTATTATCAGTAAAGATGAAAATGCTCAAAGCGTCTTGGCTGCGGTATGCCGCACAGCTCATAACGCTGGTGCTATAACGGTAGTTACGCGAGTGGAAAACCAAGAGCAAGTAAAACTGATTAATCAGCTATTTGTAGATGGATATCAAGGCATAGTGCAACCCGCACACGACATTTAACTTAAATTGATAAAATGATGATACTAAGGGGTGCATATGCGCCCTTTTTTATTCGATTTTTTTGAACAATTCTGCTGGTTAAAGACGTTACCTATCTGATTTATGACGCATTATTTTTCTTGTAACCTGATAACATTTGTTAAATTGCGTTAATTGCACCTCAAAGGAATAAAACTGTGATCACTCAAGCCATCACCGAAGTTTCTCTTATTACTCATATCACTGGTGTAGCAAAAATTCGTCTGCCAAATGGAGCTTTAAAAGAATTAAAAACTGGTGATACTTTGCAGCCAGGAACAGTCGTACTCCTTGATGAAGGTGTGCAATTAACGCTGAAAAACGAAGACACAAAAGGTGAGCATCAAGATACAGCACAGACAGCATCTGCTGATGTTGTTACCGCTGATAATAATTCACCTTCTGCCGATATAGCTCAGTTACAACAAAATATTCTCAATGGGGCGGATCCAACTAAAGCATTTGAAGCTGCAGCTACGGGGGCAACAGTTGATGCCGGTGGTGGTGTGGGTAGCGGTAATGGGGGATTTGTTTCTGTAGCGCGTAGTGGGGACACTACAATTGCCGAATCAGGCTATGACACATCTGTAGTGTCTTCTTCCACATCGGATCTTTCGCTGTCTGTATCCAATCCTGCTGTAACATCTGCTTTTATAGTTGATACAACACCACCAAGTATCACTGTTGATGCTCCAGCTTTAACCAATGACAGCACGCCAACGATTACCGGTACCACGGATCTGCCAGCGGGTAGCTCTGTGAGTCTGCAGGTGACGGACAGTACTGGTGTGCAACAAATATTCACCGCCACTGTTCAGACAGGCGGAACCTACAGTGCTGACGTGCCGGCCGCGCTGGCGGAAGGCAGCTACAATGTGGTAGCGACGGCCACAGATTCGGCGGGCAACAGCTCCAGCGCCACGGACAGCGGCAGCCTGGATACTGTTACATCAATTGCCGTGGATCTTTTTGAGTCTAATTCTGTATTGACTACCAATGGTAAATTGACTGACAGCGCTACCACCTTTACCGCATTGACCAACGTGGCGGGCAGCAACGGCTACGGCAAGTTCACGGTCAATGCCGACGGCAGCTGGACTTACACGGCAAACACCGCGCATGACGAGTTCAAGGCGGGTATCACCTACACCGACACGGTGACGGTGACGAGTGCCGACGGCACAACCAGCACCATCCAGGTGAACATCCTGGGGACCAACGACGCGGCGGTGATCTCGGCGCCGGTGGTCGATCTGACCGAGACCAACGCGGTACTGACCACCAGCGGCACGCTGAGTATCACCGACGTGGACAGCCCGGCGAGCTTTGTTGCACTGACCAACGTGGCGGGCAGCAACGGCTACGGCAAGTTCACGGTCAATGCCGACGGCAGCTGGACTTACACGGCAAACACCGCGCATGACGAGTTCAAGGCGGGTATCACCTACACCGACACGGTGACGGTGACGAGTGCCGACGGCACAACCAGCACCATCCAGGTGAACATCCTGGGGACCAACGACGCGGCGGTGATCTCGGCGCCGGTGGTCGATCTGACCGAGACCAACGCGGTACTGACCACCAGCGGCACGCTGAGTATCACCGACGTGGACAGCCCGGCGAGCTTTGTTGCACTGACCAACGTGGCGGGCAGCAACGGCTACGGCAAGTTCACGGTCAATGCCGACGGCAGCTGGACTTACACGGCAAACACCGCGCATGACGAGTTCAAGGCGGGTATCACCTACACCGACACGGTGACGGTGACGAGTGCCGACGGCACAACCAGCACCATCCAGGTGAACATCCTGGGGACCAACGACGCGGCGGTGATCTCGGCGCCGGTGGTCGATCTGACCGAGACCAACGCGGTACTGACCACCAGCGGCACGCTGAGTATCACCGACGTGGACAGCCCGGCGAGCTTTGTTGCACTGACCAACGTGGCGGGCAGCAACGGCTACGGCAAGTTCACGGTCAATGCCGACGGCAGCTGGACTTACACGGCAAACACCGCGCATGACGAGTTCAAGGCGGGTATCACCTACACCGACACGGTGACGGTGACGAGTGCCGACGGCACAACCAGCACCATCCAGGTGAACATCCTGGGGACCAACGACGCGGCGGTGATCTCGGCGCCGGTGGTCGATCTGACCGAGACCAACGCGGTACTGACCACCAGCGGCACGCTGAGTATCACCGACGTGGACAGCCCGGCGAGCTTTGTTGCACTGACCAACGTGGCGGGCAGCAACGGTTACGGCAAGTTCACGGTCAATGCCGACGGCAGCTGGACTTACACGGCAAACACCGCGCATGACGAGTTCAAGGCGGGTATCACCTACACCGACACGGTGACGGTGACGAGTGCCGACGGCACAACCAGCACCATCACGGTGAACATCCTGGGGACCAACGACGCGGCGGTGATCTCGGCGCCGGTGGTCGATCTGACCGAGACCAACGCGGTACTGACCACCAGCGGCACGCTGAGTATCACCGACGTGGACAGCCCGGCGAGCTTTGTTGCACTGACCAACGTGGCGGGCAGCAACGGCTACGGCAAGTTCACGGTCAATGCCGACGGCAGCTGGACTTACACGGCAAACACCGCGCATGACGAGTTCAAGGCGGGTATCACCTACACCGACACGGTGACGGTGACGAGTGCCGACGGCACAACCAGCACCATCCAGGTGAACATCCTGGGGACCAACGACGCGGCGGTGATCTCGGCGCCGGTGGTCGATCTGACCGAGACCAACGCGGTACTGACCACCAGCGGCACGCTGAGTATCACCGACGTGGACAGCCCGGCGAGCTTTGTTGCACTGACCAACGTGGCGGGCAGCAACGGTTACGGCAAGTTCACGGTCAATGCCGACGGCAGCTGGACTTACACGGCAAACACCGCGCATGACGAGTTCAAGGCGGGTATCACCTACACCGACACGGTGACGGTGACGAGTGCCGACGGCACAACCAGCACCATCCAGGTGAACATCCTGGGGACCAACGACGCGGCGGTGATCTCGGCGCCGGTGGTCGATCTGACCGAGACCAACGCGGTACTGACCACCAGCGGCACGCTGAGTATCACCGACGTGGACAGCCCGGCGAGCTTTGTTGCACTGACCAACGTGGCGGGCAGCAACGGCTACGGCAAGTTCACGGTCAATGCCGACGGCAGCTGGACTTACACGGCAAACACCGCGCATGACGAGTTCAAGGCGGGTATCACCTACACCGACACGGTGACGGTGACGAGTGCCGACGGCACAACCAGCACCATCACGGTGAACATCCTGGGGACCAACGACGCGGCGGTGATCTCGGCGCCGGTGGTCGATCTGACCGAGACCAACGCGGTACTGACCACCAGCGGCACGCTGAGTATCACCGACGTGGACAGCCCGGCGAGCTTTGTTGCACTGACCAACGTGGCGGGCAGCAACGGCTACGGCAAGTTCACGGTCAATGCCGACGGCAGCTGGACTTACACGGCAAACACCGCGCATGACGAGTTCAAGGCGGGTATCACCTACACCGACACGGTGACGGTGACGAGTGCCGACGGCACAACCAGCACCATCACGGTGAACATCCTGGGGACCAACGACGCGGCGGTGATCTCGGCGCCGGTGGTCGATCTGACCGAGACCAACGCGGTACTGACCACCAGCGGCACGCTGAGTATCACCGACGTGGACAGCCCGGCGAGCTTTGTTGCACTGACCAACGTGGCGGGCAGCAACGGCTACGGCAAGTTCACGGTCAATGCCGACGGCAGCTGGACTTACACGGCAAACACCGCGCATGACGAGTTCAAGGCGGGTATCACCTACACCGACACGGTGACGGTGACGAGTGCCGACGGCACAACCAGCACCATCACAGGTGAACATCCTGGGGACCAACGACGCGGCGGTGATCTCGGCGCCGGTGGTCGATCTGACCGAGACCAACGCGGTACTGACCACCAGCGGCACGCTGAGTATCACCGACGTGGACAGCCCGGCGAGCTTTGTTGCACTGACCAACGTGGCGGGCAGCAACGGTTACGGCAAGTTCACGGTCAATGCCGACGGCAGCTGGACTTACACGGCAAACACCGCGCATGACGAGTTCAAGGCGGGTATCACCTACACCGACACGGTGACGGTGACGAGTGCCGACGGCACAACCAGCACCATCCAGGTGAACATCCTGGGGACCAACGACGCGGCGGTGATCTCGGCGCCGGTGGTCGATCTGACCGAGACCAACGCGGTACTGACCACCAGCGGCACGCTGAGTATCACCGACGTGGACAGCCCGGCGAGCTTTGTTGCACTGACCAACGTGGCGGGCAGCAACGGCTACGGCAAGTTCACGGTCAATGCCGACGGCAGCTGGACTTACACGGCAAACACCGCGCATGACGAGTTCAAGGCGGGTATCACCTACACCGACACGGTGACGGTGACGAGTGCCGACGGCACAACCAGCACCATCCAGGTGAACATCCTGGGGACCAACGACGCGGCGGTGATCTCGGCGCCGGTGGTCGATCTGACCGAGACCAACGCGGTACTGACCACCAGCGGCACGCTGAGTATCACCGACGTGGACAGCCCGGCGAGCTTTGTTGCACTGACCAACGTGGCGGGCAGCAACGGCTACGGCAAGTTCACGGTCAATGCCGACGGCAGCTGGACTTACACGGCAAACACCGCGCATGACGAGTTCAAGGCGGGTATCACCTACACCGACACGGTGACGGTGACGAGTGCCGACGGCACAACCAGCACCATCCAGGTGAACATCCTGGGGACCAACGACGCGGCGGTGATCTCGGCGCCGGTGGTCGATCTGACCGAGACCAACGCGGTACTGACCACCAGCGGCACGCTGAGTATCACCGACGTGGACAGCCCGGCGAGCTTTGTTGCACTGACCAACGTGGCGGGCAGCAACGGCTACGGCAAGTTCACGGTCAATGCCGACGGCAGCTGGACTTACACGGCAAACACCGCGCATGACGAGTTCAAGGCGGGTATCACCTACACCGACACGGTGACGGTGACGAGTGCCGACGGCACAACCAGCACCATCACAGGTGAACATCCTGGGGACCAACGACGCGGCGGTGATCTCGGCGCCGGTGGTCGATCTGACCGAGACCAACGCGGTACTGACCACCAGCGGCACGCTGAGTATCACCGACGTGGACAGCCCGGCGAGCTTTGTTGCACTGACCAACGTGGCGGGCAGCAACGGCTACGGCAAGTTCACGGTCAATGCCGACGGCAGCTGGACTTACACGGCAAACACCGCGCATGACGAGTTCAAGGCGGGTATCACCTACACCGACACGGTGACGGTGACGAGTGCCGACGGCACAACCAGCACCATCCAGGTGAACATCCTGGGGACCAACGACGCGGCGGTGATCTCGGCGCCGGTGGTCGATCTGACCGAGACCAACGCGGTACTGACCACCAGCGGCACGCTGAGTATCACCGACGTGGACAGCCCGGCGAGCTTTGTTGCACTGACCAACGTGGCGGGCAGCAACGGCTACGGCAAGTTCACGGTCAATGCCGACGGCAGCTGGACTTACACGGCAAACACCGCGCATGACGAGTTCAAGGCGGGTATCACCTACACCGACACGGTGACGGTGACGAGTGCCGACGGCACAACCAGCACCATCCAGGTGAACATCCTGGGGACCAACGACGCGGCGGTGATCTCGGCGCCGGTGGTCGATCTGACCGAGACCAACGCGGTACTGACCACCAGCGGCACGCTGAGTATCACCGACGTGGACAGCCCGGCGAGCTTTGTTGCACTGACCAACGTGGCGGGCAGCAACGGCTACGGCAAGTTCACGGTCAATGCCGACGGCAGCTGGACTTACACGGCAAACACCGCGCATGACGAGTTCAAGGCGGGTATCACCTACACCGACACGGTGACGGTGACGAGTGCCGACGGCACAACCAGCACCATCCAGGTGAACATCCTGGGGACCAACGACGCGGCGGTGATCTCGGCGCCGGTGGTCGATCTGACCGAGACCAACGCGGTACTGACCACCAGCGGCACGCTGAGTATCACCGACGTGGACAGCCCGGCGAGCTTTGTTGCACTGACCAACGTGGCGGGCAGCAACGGTCTACGGCAAGTTCACGGTCAATGCCGACGGCAGCTGGACTTACACGGCAAACACCGCGCATGACGAGTTCAAGGCGGGTATCACCTACACCGACACGGTGACGGTGACGAGTGCCGACGGCACAACCAGCACCATCCAGGTGAACATCCTGGGGACCAACGACGCGGCGGTGATCTCGGCGCCGGTGGTCGATCTGACCGAGACCAACGCGGTACTGACCACCAGCGGCACGCTGAGTATCACCGACGTGGACAGCCCGGCGAGCTTTGTTGCACTGACCAACGTGGCGGGCAGCAACGGCTACGGCAAGTTCACGGTCAATGCCGACGGCAGCTGGACTTACACGGCAAACACCGCGCATGACGAGTTCAAGGCGGGTATCACCTACACCGACACGGTGACGGTGACGAGTGCCGACGGCACAACCAGCACCATCCAGGTGAACATCCTGGGGACCAACGACGCGGCGGTGATCTCGGCGCCGGTGGTCGATCTGACCGAGACCAACGCGGTACTGACCACCAGCGGCACGCTGAGTATCACCGACGTGGACAGCCCGGCGAGCTTTGTTGCACTGACCAACGTGGCGGGCAGCAACGGCTACGGCAAGTTCACGGTCAATGCCGACGGCAGCTGGACTTACACGGCAAACACCGCGCATGACGAGTTCAAGGCGGGTATCACCTACACCGACACGGTGACGGTGACGAGTGCCGACGGCACAACCAGCACCATCACGGTGAACATCCTGGGGACCAACGACGCGGCGGTGATCTCGGCGCCGGTGGTCGATCTGACCGAGACCAACGCGGTACTGACCACCAGCGGCACGCTGAGTATCACCGACGTGGACAGCCCGGCGAGCTTTGTTGCACTGACCAACGTGGCGGGCAGCAACGGCTACGGCAAGTTCACGGTCAATGCCGACGGCAGCTGGACTTACACGGCAAACACCGCG